>NZ_JADPGO010000090.1:0-1484 GCF_015668165.1 Blautia sp. 1001283B150304_161114_C9
AGGTTTATTATAAGACAAAAAAATAGAATTGTTAAGGTGCATTACAGAATTTAATCCCGCATAGTTACTGAGATAATCCACAGCTGGAATTTAGTTTTTCATTTAAGTTTATAATAAATCTTTGAAATAATTCCGGACATTTAGTCTTTTTCCAAACTTATAATATTATCAATTGGCTGTTCTAATATCTTTGAAATATTCATAAGAATCAAAATATCCATCGCAGAACTGCCATTTTCGATCCTGGATACCGTAGCAACAGACACATCTAATAATTCTGCCAATTTTTCCTGATTATAATGTTTTTGTTTTCTATACTCTCTTACATTATTTCCAATCTGTAATAATTTGGAGTCTACTTTCTTATACATGATACAACACCTCCCGGGCCCATACAAAAAAGCCGCAAAAATATAATCTCTTTTCAGAGTATATTTTCACGGCTTTGAATCTAAAAACAAGAAAATATATTATTGTTTTTGACTGCTCACTCGTTCTATATATAATTTGTTTTTCTTATTAGCCTCCTTATTCTTTAATGTTGAAAATACATCAACAATTCATTTTGTCAGATATTCCTGTAATAAGCAGTCAAACGTTTCTGTCGACTCTCATCACAGTTTTCCAATTGAATTTCAACAGGATTTCTGCATACCGGACATTTAATCCTCACTGTTCCCTTTGCTTCAAGACCAATATCAAACAGTCTTCCATTTCCACAGCAGGGACAATGCACTTTCAAAAATGTTTTCTCTATTTTTGCTTTTCCACCCATACAATCACTCCTTATTCGAACATTTGTTCTTATAATATATCATGCATTGCACCCATATTCAAGTGTTTTATAACACTTTTTCATAGTACATTACAGTGGATATCGCATTCCGCTTCGCTATTTGTTCATAATCCAACAACTGCTCCGTAATATATTCCCCTACTACTTATTGCTTTTCGTAACCTCCGCAGGAGACTTACTTGATTCGGTTAAAAGACGAAGGAACCTGCATACCTGCAAGGTTCCTTCGCTTCTTAATATAATATTTATTACTAAATTTTATATCTGATTTTTGATTATCCGCATAAACACTATACTTTCAAGCATTTTGAAATATAGGAAAGCACTCATTTTACCACGAATTTACCACGATTGAATGAGCCTTGATATGACGTAAGAATTTGAAAAGGACACCGTATAGTTTGGTGTCCTTTTACATGAAAATCATTAGTCGCTATTGATTGTTATTATACATTTTGTTAATTGTTCTTATTTCTTTTACGTTTTTTACCGAAAATCATGAGTATTGTCCGAGAGTGATTGGTCTTGCGTATGGTTAACCCTAAAGTTATGGAAATAAGACTTAGAAGCAAACTTAAGAGTGTGTTGATAGTGCATTATCTTAAAATTTTTATAATGGTATCGTAATTTAAGACACTTCAAGAGACATTTCTTAATGAATCTGATATACTGTAAACACTACAGAAAG
>NZ_JADPGO010000091.1:0-1334 GCF_015668165.1 Blautia sp. 1001283B150304_161114_C9
TATAGTGGTTCAGTTGTCAAGACAAAAATCTAAGCTTTTTATAATGAACTGATATATGTAACTGGGTAGGGGAGAAAATCCCCCCTTAGGCTGCATGATCATCCAGTAACAGAATCGGATAATAGCAGGATGCCGGTGTTTGATTATTGAGTGCAGAATGACAACGTTCAAAGTTGTAAGTGTGCACATATTTACCGATTGCCTTCCGTGCTTCTCTGATATTGTTATATTGGGTCAGATATGCTTCCTCGTACTTGAAGCTTCGGAACCATCGTTCAATCATGATATTGTCAGCCCACCGGCTTTTACCATCCATGCTTTGACGGATCTGGTTCTCTTTGAGGAAATTCATGTACTCATTGCTTGTAAACTGACAGCCCTGATCTGAATTCAGGATAACAGGTTTTGCCACTATAAACGCCTTTTTTAACGCAGTTATGACCATTCTGGTATCCAGAGTATCATCGACTTCCCAGCCAACGATACAGCGGCTGTACCAGTCAATCACAGCGGTCAGATACAGAAATCCACGCTTAATGGGGATGTATGTAATGTCGATTGACCATGCCTGATTTGGACGGTCGATAACGGCGTTACGTAGCAGATACGGGCAGACTTTAGCCTGTCGCATACGTTTAGAAAGGTTCATTTTTGGATAAATTGGATCAATCCCCATTTCATTCATATAACGGCGCGTTTTCCGGCGACCAACCTGATGCCCACGCTTCTTCAGTTGAGCAGACAGTTGTCGTGCTCCCCAGGCCGGATTATCCGTGTGTAATCGATCTATGATCGATTTGCAATCCAACTCCTCCTGAGATATGGGCATGCCCTTGTAATAAACACTGGTACGATTGATATCAAGAAGTGTAGCTCCTGTTTTAACTGGAAGTTCTTTAGTCTTCAAAAGGTTTTGGACTAAATTTACTCTCGTAGTCAGGTCCAAGTGTTTCTTCAGATTTTTTTTTCAACCAATCCACCTGCATGGTGAGCTGGCCAACTTTTTTCGCATATTCAGCTTTTTCCTTGCGTTCTAAAGCGAGTTTTTCTTTCAGATTATCCTCTCGTGTGTCATTAAAAACCACGGATGCTTTATCGAGGAACTCCTTCTTCCAGTTGCGGAGAAGATTCGGCTGAATATTGTTTTCGGTTGCGATTGTATTTAAGTCTTTTTCTCCTTTGAGCAGTTCAATCACTAATTCTGATTTGAATTTGGCAGAGAAATTTCTTCTTGTTCGAGACATAATAATAATCCTTCTTTCTGTAGTGTTTACAGTATATCAGATTCATTAAGAAATGTCTCTTGAAGTGTCTTAAATTACGATACCATTATA
>NZ_JADPGO010000092.1:0-1323 GCF_015668165.1 Blautia sp. 1001283B150304_161114_C9
TTTCTCAATATCCGCGGAAGCCCTGCTCCAGTATCATTGATCTGTTTTCCATCAAACTCACCATATACAGAAAGTCAAAAAACACCGCAGATTTCTCTGCGGTGCAGCCCGGAAGTATAGCGATAACTTCATGACAAATCTTCATACCAATACGGAATTGTTCAAAAATCTTTCGGAGTCTTACTTGCTTAATTTATGACTGTATTATAAACTGACTTTCGTGATATTATCACACAATAACATAGTAAAAACTCTATTGGTTTTTCCAACAGGGTTCTATCGATTACTCATTTAAGAAGATTCAACTACTCTGAGCTGAAAGCTAATTATATTTCTTGCATAACTTTTTATTTTTATACATATAAGCATCTGCCTCATCCAATAACATCTGCATTGTACCCGACATATCATCGGAGGATAATGCCCATCCGCAGGCATAGTCGATTGGTATTTGATTTTCATAACTATTTAATCTGTCTCTTTCTCTGTACAATGATTTTAATATCACCTTAATTTCCGCCTCGCTTGTATGATAAATGACTGCTATAAACTCATCTCCGCCATATCTTCCAACAAAATCCTTTTCTGGAATAACACTGCGCAAAAGCTTTGCGAAATTCAATATTAACTGATCTCCTGCGGAATGTCCCATTGTATCATTTACAGTTTTTAGATTATTTAAATCAAACATTATGCATGCTGTAGGATCTGTAATTATATCTTTTTTATTAAGTAGCTCATTACAGGCATTTTTATTTGGCAGTCCAGTATAGGCATCTATGAATGCTTTCTGTTCCAGCAGTCTGTTTTGCATTGCCATCTGCATTGCCCTTAGAGTCTGCATAATAACTAATATCACCAGACTCAACATATCAAGTGCCGACAGAAGCTCTATGGTACGAATCTTTATAGCAATCTTTTCTGAATAGCTTTCTGCGGCAGAGACAGTTTCATCTGCCATCGTAAAATATATTTCACTCATATTAACAATGTCTGTATTTTCGTATCCCTTGTTTCTTACTGCTTCAATCTCTTTTTTCAATTTATCCCAGTAATCACTCTGAATTTGCAATTTTTCCAGATATTCTTCGTCATTGAGTTTTACCAGATCATAATGTCCATCCTGATATCTTAATCCAAGAAAAATATCATCCAAATATTTAATTAATTCTTCATTTTGGTTTCCTGTAATTTCTAATTTTACTTCGCGCTGTGTAGCTCCACGTACTAGGCCTGCATAATTTATTACGCGTGCTGTCCCCTGTAGCCTACTAATCTGAATCATCATAAAAATAATAAGAACTACTAATATCAATATAAGGA
>NZ_JADPGO010000093.1:0-1293 GCF_015668165.1 Blautia sp. 1001283B150304_161114_C9
AGCCGTTCTCCGTAAAGGACTATCAGCTGATTCAATACCTGATCCCAGTTCCGGTATCTCTGCGTCCACTTTTTGACTACGTTCTCGCTGGCAAGATACAGCATCTTTTCCAATGCAGAATCGCTTGGGAATACGCTTTTCGTTTTCGTGACTTTCCGATACTGGCGGTTCAATCCTTCTATGATATTTGTCGTGTACATAATGCGTCTGATATCATTAGAAAACTGGAAAAAGGAACTTACATCTTCCCAATTATTTTCCCAGTTACTGATCGCGTACGGATATTTCTTCCCCCATTTTTCTTTCATGTTCTCCAGCTCTGTTAAAGCGGCTGTTTCGTTCGGAGCATTGTACACTTCTTTGAAATCTGAGGAAAACTTTTTCAGATCATTATAATTTACATATTTGAAAGAATTGCGTAGCATATGGATCACACATCTCTGGATCTCTGCCTGCGGATAAACTGCCTGAATAGCTTCTTTAAAACCCGGAAGACCATCCACACAGAAGAAAAGGACATCTTTTACTCCGCGGTTCTTAAGATCATTAAGCATCCCAAGCCAGAACTTGCTGGTTTCATTTGCGCCTACTGTGATGCTGAGGATATCTTTGTATCCCTCCACTGTAACGCCAAGAACTACATACGCAGCACGACTCAGGATTCTGCCATCCTCACGTACTTTATAATGAATACAGTCCATAAAGACAAACGGATAAACCGGGTTCAGAGGACGGGACTGCCATTCCTTAACCTGAGGAAGTATCTTGTCTGTGATCTTGCTGACCATTTCAGCTGATAGCTCAATTCCATAAAGATCCTGGAGCTGGTCGTGGATGTCACGTGTACTCATACCACGGGCATATAAAGATATCACTTTTTCCTCAATCCCGGAAATATCTCTCTGGTATTTAGGGATGAGTTTTGGTTCAAACTCACCGTTACGGTCTCTTGGTACGTCGATTTGAAATTCACCGTATTGACTCTTTAAGTTTTTTGTAGAATGAGCATTTCTTTTATTGTCTGTCTGTAGATCTCCCTTATGGTTTTTCTCGTAGCCAAGAGTTGCATCCAGTTCTGCCTCCATCAGCTCCTGCAGGATATCCTTGAAACTGTCTTTCAGAAGCGTGTATATATCTGCAACGCTATTAATGTTGTTTTCTGAGATGATCTGTCGAATTTGTTCTTTTGCAACTGCCATAAAAAATACTCCTTTTCGATAAGAATTGTCATATCTGAATTCTTACCAAAAAGGAGTTATTTTTTACCAAAAACACAAACTATTTTACACTACC
>NZ_JADPGO010000094.1:0-1278 GCF_015668165.1 Blautia sp. 1001283B150304_161114_C9
TTGGTCAAGCCCTCACCCGATTAGTAACAGTCAGCTCCATGCATTGCTGCACTTCCACCTCTGCCCTATCTACCTCGTCGTCTTCAAGGGGGTTTACTTCTTTCGAATGGGATATCTCATCTTAAGGGGGGCTTCACGCTTAGATGCCTTCAGCGTTTATCCCTTCCGGGCTTGGCTACTCGGCCGTAGACTTGGCAGTCTAACCGATGCACCAGCGGCCCGTCCATCCCGGTCCTCTCGTACTAAGGACAGCTCCTCTCAGATATCCTACGCCCACGCCGGATAGGGACCGAACTGTCTCACGACGTTCTGAACCCAGCTCGCGTACCGCTTTAATGGGCGAACAGCCCAACCCTTGGGACCTACTACAGCCCCAGGATGCGATGAGCCGACATCGAGGTGCCAAACCACTCCGTCGATGTGAACTCTTGGGAGTGATAAGCCTGTTATCCCCAGGGTAGCTTTTATCCGTTGAGCGATGGCATTCCCACTTAATACCACCGGATCACTAAGCCCTACTTTCGTACCTGCTCCACCCGTCGGTGTCGCAGTCAAGCTCCCTTCTGCCTTTGCACTCTTCGAATGGTTTCCGTCCATTCTGAGGGAACCTTTGGGCGCCTCCGATACCCTTTCGGAGGCGACCGCCCCAGTCAAACTCCCCGTCTGGCATTGTCCCACCGCCGGGTCACGGCGGCTGGTTAGAAACCCAATACTGCAAGGGTGGTATCCCAACAGCGGCTCCATGGCAACTGGCGTTACCATCTCCTAGCCTCCCACCTATCCTGTACATGCAATACCGAGTCCCAGTACCAGACTGGAGTAAAGCTCCATGGGGTCTTTCCGTCCTGGCGCAGGTAACCAGCATCTTCACTGGTACTTCAATTTCACCGGATGCATTGTCGAGACAGCGCTCAAATCATTACGCCTTTCGTGCGGGTCGGAACTTACCCGACAAGGAATTTCGCTACCTTAGGACCGTTATAGTTACGGCCGCCGTTTACTGGGGCTTAAATTCAAAGCTTCGCTTGCGCTAACCTCTCCTCTTAACCTTCCAGCACCGGGCAGGCGTCAGCCCATATACCTCACCTTTCGGTTTCGCATAGACCTGTGTTTTTGCTAAACAGTTGCTTGAGCCTATTCTCTGCGGCCTGGTTTCCCAGGCACCCCTTATCCCTAAGTTACGGGGCCATTTTGCCGAGTTCCTTGACAATGCTTCTTCCGCCGGCCTTAGGATTCTCTCCTCATCCACCTGTGTCGGTTTACGGTACGGGTACGGTA
>NZ_JADPGO010000095.1:0-1163 GCF_015668165.1 Blautia sp. 1001283B150304_161114_C9
AATTTTTGCTGGTTCTCAGAAGACATTTTTGGAAAGATTCCAGTACAGATATCTATAATTTTCTGCACACAGAAAACGGAAAGACAGAAATTTATAGATTTTGGACAGAATATTTTATGGGCATTATGTGAATGAAATGCTATGATAAATACACTTAAATATACAAAATAAACAAAAAAGGAGGAAACAAGAAATGAAAAAAAGAATGTACAAGATTATGGCACTTGCCATGACAGCAGCTATGGTGGTACCGATGGCAGCGCAGACAACTGCATTTGCAGCTGACGACAAAGAAATTACTTACTGGAATATCGCGGTAGAGAGCCCGGACAAAGATATTGTTACTGCAGCAGTAGACAAGTTTAACAAAGAAACAGAGTCAGGCTATACTGTAAATTCGGTAGCTATCCAGAATGATACATACAAGGAAAAACTTGTTATCGCGATGAGCTCCGGTGAGTGTCCTGATATGTACTCAAGCTGGTCCGGTGGTCCGATGTATGAATATATTGATTCCGGATTTGCTCAGCCGATTGATGATCTTCTTGATCAGTCCGATCTTAAAGATAAACTTCTGGATGCAGCTATTGAACAGGGAAGCTACAACGGACATGTATATGCAATCCCATATCTGAATGTTTCTCTGGCAGGTATCTTCTACAACAAAGATATGTTTAAACAGTACGGACTTGAAGAACCGAAGACATTAGCTGATCTGGAAAATATCTGTGCAACATTAAAAGAAAACGGAATTACACCTTTTGCACTTGCTAATGGTTCCAAATGGACAGGTTCCATGTACTTCATGTCTCTGGCAGCACGTTATGGCGGACTGGAACCATTCCAGAATGCAGTTGCAGGAACCGGCAAATTCACAGATGACTGCTTCATCAAAGCAGGTGAGAAGATTCAGGAGTGGGTTAAAAACGGATACTTCCCGGATGGCGTAAACTCCTTAAGCGAAGATGACGGACAGGCAAAACAGTTAATGTATCAGGAGACAGCAGGTATGCTTCTCTGTGGCTCATGGTATACAGGAACATTCCAGACTGACAGTGAGGAATTCTATCAGAAGAAGATCGGCTGGTTCCCATTCCCTGCAATTGATGATTCCGATGCTGATCCTACAATCCAGATCGGTACTGTAGGTGATCAGTTCATTT
>NZ_JADPGO010000009.1:0-117920 GCF_015668165.1 Blautia sp. 1001283B150304_161114_C9
ATATTCTGAAAGAAGGAAAAAGAATATATAAAAAATGTGCATAATAGCACAGAAAAGATCCGTAACCGGATAAAAAAAGAACCGCGGGACACGCGGGGATAGCCTGTTTTAGCTTTGCCCTGAAGGGCAATTGAGCAGGAAGCTCCCACTTCAAAATCTGTAAGATTTAAGTGGCGAGAGCATGTCACGTATGATATACTGACCATAAAAGAAAAGCTTTTTGGAGAGGATGGAACCATTTTGATGAATAAAAAAGATACAAAGATCAACCGAAATGATATGCTGGAATTAACCCGCAGGATGACATTATCCAGAAACTGCTTTGTGCGTGCAGCAGGAGCATATATAGATGATGAGGGATACATAGATAATACCTTCAATGTAAGCTTCAAAAATATGAGCAAACATGATCAGCAGGTAAATCTGGATCTTGCGAAAACCATTCCTTTTTCCAAAACAAATGAACAGTTAAAATGTTATAAATTCCCTGAAGGGGATATGGCATATGACAGCATCCATAAACTGCTGATGGCATTATCGCAATACGGATTAAAAGATGATCTTCTGGTTCAGACTCTCTGTGAACAGCTTGCGGAGGGAATCTGCAGTACAAGAGATTCATCAAATAGAACAAACCGTCTGCAGGGACAGGAGTTTGGAATTTATATTTATCATGGAATATATGATATTCCCAAGAAAGGCTCAGACCACAGCGAACAGTGGGAGTCAGAAGAAATATACAGTTTCCTGATCTGTGTGGTGGCTCCGGTAGATAAAGATTACAATGCCGGAACTCCAAAATGCGGCTTTATTTTCCCTGCCTTTGAAGACCGCTCCGCAGAACCTGGAAAAATAGATGTATTCTTTGAAATACCGGAGCATCCGGACGAAGGATTCCTGAACAGGATAATAGAGCAATAATCTGAACAAGGTGATCATTTATGAGGAGTGCGATAGATAAATTTTAATTATACCATATGCAATTCAATTTAGTCATTTTGTGTATAAATGACTAAATTGAATTGCGTGATGACTAAATTAACGATAAGGTGTTAGTTGATTTGTTAATGCAGGAATATTTCGGATAGAAGTTTTCTGTATTTTTAATGTTTTCGTGAAGAATCGGGTGATTATATGGCAAAAATGACAGTGTATAGTCTTTCTATTGTACAAATGAAAAAAATTCAGGATGTAATGTTAAAAGCCTGTGCAGAGAATGAAGCTATTTGGAGAAATATATGGAAAGGCGGTATATGAATGAAGTGGGCAGATGGCAAGATACGATGCTGCTGGGCAAATCCGAGAAATGAGCGTTACATCCGTTATCACGATGAGGAGTGGGGCGTTCCGGTGCATGATGACCGGAAGCTCTTTGAAATGCTGATATTGGAGTGCTTTCAGGCGGGTCTGTCCTGGGAATGTGTTCTGAACAAGCGAGATGCTTTCCGCAAGGCTTTTGACAACTTCGATCCGGAGAAAGTCAGTGCTTACACTGAGGACAAGCTGGAAGCACTGCGGAGTAATCCCGGCATCATACGAAACCGCCTGAAAATACAGGCTGCCGTTACCAATGCATGGGCATTCCTGGAAATTCAGAAGGAGTACGGCAGCTTTTCAGACTATATCTGGCATTGGACAGATGGCAAAGTAGTCTATGAAACCGGACAGACAAGTTCGGAACTGTCTGACCGTATATCAAAAGATTTGAAAAAACGCGGCATGAAGTTCGTGGGAACAACGGTCATCTATGCCTATTTACAGGCAGTAGGAGTTCTCTGTTCTCATGAGCAGGGCTGCTTTTTGGCAAATCAGGAAGCTGAGCATTATAATAGTTATTCATAAGACTTTTATTTCCTGATTTTTATCCATCCTGCATGAAGCAGATATACACCTGCCGGAATCAGGGAAAGCAGATGTATATTTGTGCAGCTGCCTGTTTCTGCATATGTCGGCAGAATGAGTGTATGAAATGCAAGATAAAGATATGCGCCTGCAGCAATGAGATTACACAGAAAAAAACTCCAGCCGAAGATACCGGAAATAGAAGCTGTAAGAATGATGATCAGCGTCAGGGTATCAGGAACAAAGGGAAGATGAATAAAATCAAATTCAGGTTTCAGGGAGAGAAATGCGAGCACTGCGTAAAGAAAAAGCACTGCATTTAATAAACTCATGATTTTAAACGGTAAACTGTAAAAGGGTGTAACAGGGCAGTCAGGCCATAGTTCAACATCCAGTTTCTGTGCAAGCTGGGTTGCTGACTTTGTAAAGGTTATGTTTGTCATTACAACAGCTTTATCGCAGTCGTAGAAGTTTGCACCTGCATAGGCTTCCTGAACAGCTTTATTTCCAACGGGATGGGTGTAATATTTACATTGTATCCCGTATTTTTTTCGATGTTTGAAAGCAATGATATCGATTCCCTGGTCTCCGGAGCTTTGGGTTACTTTTATTTTAGAAAAATGCTTTCGCTTTAGTATCTTTGCACATTGATATTCAAATTCATATCCATCCATGTGTTGAGTCTCCTGTATTATATAAAATTGTATAGCAGTCTGCAGCAAAATAAGAATACCATGTTTGATGATAAAGAACAAGTGTTTTGCGAAGAAAAGAAGAATGGGTTATTGTTTACTGGCTGGTTTACTGGTTGCGTTACTGAGACGTTACCGAGAATGGAATAAACAGTAACGAGAATGGTTACTCTTTGCGGGAATTGTGTTATAATAGTCTTTGATTTATTGCTGCTGAAAAAAGTGGACAGTTTATAGCGAGCCTATTAAATGCACTATTTACGAGGATTGCTATAGTAATTATACAAAACCGTAAGAGGGGGATGAACATTTGAAAAATTTTGAAGAAATTATGTCGGAACGAAAAAACCGTATAGAAGCCAGAAAGGACGAGCTGATCCGCAGGAGTCTGCTGTCTGAAGAATTTCTGGAAATGATCCAGAAAAATAAAAGGCCCTTTGATCTGCTGATGTCTTACTATCAGTGTGCTGTCATGGAGATTGAGACAAAATTCAGAGTGCTGAATCAGGAGTATTCCCTGGAATATGATAAAAATCCTATCGAAGGTATTAAAACCAGAATTAAATCTTATGACAGCATTGTGCGGAAAATACGCAGAAAAAATATTCCCATGTCTTTAACTGCTATAGAAGAAAATATCAAGGATATCGCAGGTGTCCGGGTAATCTGTTCTTTTCCGGAGGATATCTATGAGCTGGCAGACAGCTTTCTGCGTCAGGATGATATTGTACTGATCGAGAAAAAAGATTATATAAAAAATCCAAAACCCAGTGGTTACAGAAGCCTGCATCTGATCGTGCAGGTGCCTATCTTTCTGCAGAAAAACAAAAAAATGGTAAATGTGGAAGTCCAGTTTCGAACTATTGCCATGGATTTCTGGGCAAGTCTGGAACATAAGCTTCGCTATAAAAAAGATATCCCGGCAGATCAGGCACAGCAATTGCAGGAGGAGCTTCTGGCGTGTGCCACCCAGAGTGCTCAGTTGGATAACCGGATGCAGGAAATTCGTAATCAACTGGTCAGCAGAGCTGATAAGGGGAATCAATCCTGAGAAAGTTCCTTATTTCAGGAACTTCCTCAATAATTTTTCATAAATTTTTCTATATGGCTGGTATCTCATTGGCAGATCCAGCCATGTTTTTTTGTCTACAATACTCTTATAGTGGGAGAAGGTATGAAAACCGTCTTTGCCATGGTAGGAACCCATTCCGCTTTCACCAAAGCCGCCAAATCCCATCTCACTGGTTGCCAGGTGGATGATGGTGTCATTGACACATCCGCCTCCGAATCCACAGTGGGAAGTAACTTTTTCCGCAGCTTCTTTGTCGGAGGTGAAGATATATAGTGCCAGAGGATGTGCCATGGAGTTGACCTTTTCGATGGCCTCATCCAGGGAATCATAGGTCAGCACAGGAAGCACAGGACCGAAGATTTCCTCCTGCATTACTGCATCCCCGAAGGTTACATTATCCATAACAGTAGGAGCGATCTGAAGAGCTCCCGGATTGTTGTCACCGCCGCAGACTACCTTGCTGGGATCGATCAGATTGCAGATACGAGTAAAGTGCTTTTCATTAATGATTTTCCCATAATTCTTATTATTCAGAGGTGTGGAACCAAACTGTTTCCTGATCTGTTTCTGGATCTGTCGGATCAGTTCATCCTTGATTTCTCTGTCGCAGTAAATATAATCAGGTGCTACACAGGTCTGACCACAGTTGAGATATTTTCCAAATACAATTCTTCTGGCTGCAAGTTTCAGGTTGGCACTTTTCTCTACAATGCAGGGGCTTTTACCGCCCAGCTCCAGGGTAACCGGGGTCAGATGTACAGATGCTTTTGCCATTACTTCCCTGCCAACATGCTGGCTTCCTGTAAAGAAAATATAGTCAAAATGTTCATTGAGAAGAGTGTTATTTTCCGCACGTCCGCCGTTTACCACAGCCATATACTGGGAATCAAAACATTCGGTGATAATGGTTTCAATCACCCGGCTGGTGTGAGGAGAGTAGGCACTTGGTTTCAGTACAACTGTATTTCCGGCTGCAATCGCATCGATCAGCGGATCAATGGTGAGCAGGAAAGGATAATTCCATGGACTCATAACCAGGACCACACCATAAGGAGATGGCTTCTTATAGCTTCTGGAAGCGAACTGGGCAAGGGGTGTCAGTACTGTTTTTTCTTTTGCATAGGAAGGAGTATGGCGGATCATGTAGCTGAGTTCTGAGAGCACAAGTCCCACTTCGCACATATAGGATTCAAAGTTACTTTTTCCAAGGTCACGTTTCAGTGCTTCATTGATCAGTGGTTCATATTTCTGAATACAGGTCTTTAATTTTTTTAAGGCATCCAGCCTTTTTTCTACCGGTAAAGTGGCACCTGTGTAAAAATAGCTGCGTTGTTTCTGAACGATTTCTTTAATTTCTGTTTCTGTCATAATACATTATTTCCTTATATAATATAGATATCAGGTAACTATTGAGAGTCTGCAGGTTCCTGTATTTTGATATTTTTATAAAAAACGCTTTGCAGGATAGAAGAATATTAACAGTTACTTCTCAGCTTCTGAGGTATTTTCCTTGGAAGTCAGAGACATCAGCATGTAATAAAATTTCTCCAGTTCGGAAGCATCCATAAGCTTCGGCACAGGATACAGAGGATTGGCCTCTTTATCTGCATAATGGGAAAGCTTGGGGATATCTGTTTCCTGAATTTCTTTTACAATATTTACGATTCCAAATCGCTCTTTCATCTCTTCAATTGCCCGGATAAAAAGCTCTGCTGCTTCATGGTCCGGCGTATTTTTGTCTGCAAGTCCTGCTGCAATGGCAAGTCTGTGGAGCTTTTTGTCAATGCAGGAGCCATATTCCCGAAGTACCAGCGGCAGCAGAATGGCATTGGCAAGTCCATGGGGAACGTTGTACTGTCCACCCAGAGAGTGAGCGACTGCATGAACATATCCTACATAGGATTTGGTAAAAGCACAGCCTGCGTAGAAGGAGGCGTGGAGCATATTTCGTCTTGCCTGAATATTATCGCCATGCTCATAGGCAATGTCTATATTTTCAAAAATCAGTTTTACCGCTTTTAATGCATCCCTGCGTGTATCAATGGTGGTGGAATTGCCAATGTATGCCTCCACTGCATGAGTCAGGGCATCCATACCTGTAGTTGCGGTGATAAATGGGGGCAGGCTTAAGGTAACCTTGGGATCCAGCACTGCATAGCGGGGAATCAGCGGGAAATCGTTGATTGCGTATTTATATCTGGTGTCTGCATCTGTGATCACAGCGGCGAGAGTGGTCTCGCTTCCTGTTCCGGCAGTGGTTGGAACTGCCATGAGAAGGGGAAGCTTCTTATGCACCTTCAGGATTCCCTTCATCTGAGCCAGAGAATGATTGGGTTTGACCGCACAGGCACCGACTGCCTTGGCACAGTCCATGCTGGAACCGCCACCGAAACCGATGATGGCATCACAGCCTTCTTTATGGTAAAGCTCCAACGCCTCGCGGACATTGACAGTAGTAGGGTTGGCAACTGTTTTGTCATAAATGGTATAGGGGATACCGGCCTCCTTTAAAGCTTTTTCCAGTCTTCTGGTAAGTCCAAGCTTCATGATACCGCCATCTGTAATGATCAGTACATGAGTGCATTTATGGCGCATGATGATTTCAGGGAGTTCTTTGATGCTTCCTGCGATTTTGGGTTTTCTGTAAGGTAAAAAGGGAATTGCAATGTGAAAAGCTTTCTGAAAAGCCCTGCAATATATTTTTCTGAGAGTGTTCATGGATAATTCCTTTCCTGGGGGCAGCCTGCTGTTTTGCAGACTGCCGGACAGCAGTTACTTCAGAAAAAAATATAACAAGGTAAAAAAGAAAAGTCAATATATTTTGATATTCAAAACTATAAACAGGACAGGGCATATGAACAGTAATGGTGTACTCAATTCTAACAGATTTGTGGAAAAACTGGGTATTCAAATGTTGTTGCGAAATGTTGTAATTTATATGTTACTGTTCACACACCACTATCCCGCGAGGTGTTTTGGCATGAATATGCCAAAATCCCGAGACATACAAGCCAAAATTCCATTGCCGCAGGCAATCTGGAATGAATTTTGGCTACGTTACTGTGAACGGAGTGAACAGTAACATTTATATCCATAAAATTTTACGAAACTACGAAAATCAGTTGACAATGGAGTAAGTTTATACTAACCTAAAGTTAGCGAAGTATAACACTGCTATGAAACAGCAGTGCTATATGAAAGAAATTTGCTCCATAGTAAGTGGGTATGAGGGAGGAATGAAAAAAATGTTTCTGCAGATACAGGGTATTAAGAAGTCTTTTGGTGCAGGGGACAGCCGGGTGGATGTGCTGAAGGGACTGGATCTTGACATTGAGAGAGGGGAGTTTTGTGTGCTTCTGGGGCCGTCCGGTTCCGGTAAGTCCACGCTTCTGAATATTATCGGTGGGATTGACAGTGCAGATGAGGGAAATCTGGTCATAGACGGAGAGCGTCTGGCGGATATGTCGGAGAAGAAGCTGTCTCTGTACAGACGTAAGCATCTGGGATATATTTTTCAGATGTATAATCTGATCCCAAATCTTACAGTGCGGGAGAATATAGAGGTGGGAGCCTATCTCAGTGATAAGCCGCTGGATGTAGATGAACTGCTCCATACGCTGGGAATCTATGAACATCAGAGAAAGCTTCCCAATCAGCTTTCCGGCGGTCAGCAGCAGAGGACTGCTATCGGCCGTGCCATTGTGAAGAATCCGGACATTCTTCTCTGCGATGAGCCTACAGGAGCCCTGGATTATAATACTTCCAAGGAAATCCTGAAGCTGATCGAGACGGTAAACCAGAAATACGGAAACACCATCGTCATGGTAACGCATAACGATGCCATCAAGGATATGGCTGACCGGGTGGTGAAACTTCGCGATGGGATGATCCGGAAAAATTATATGAATGAACATAAGATTCCGGCAGCAGAGTTGGACTGGTAAGGAGGCATATGGTCAACTACTCATCACCTAAAGGTAATGGGCTTGTAACTGCCCAGTCGTAGTAACGGCTTACGCCTCCGACCTTTTATCCCCAATAGGTATTGCTACCTAAAGTGACGCTACATCATAGGGTGGTTGACAGCGCCCTTTACAGACAAGATATACTCATCTGTAACTGTATCAGGTACTAAACTTCCCATGCTATACAGCAAACATTCTTTTACGGGTAAGATTTTACGCAATACGCGAGTTTTGTATTGCAACCTCATATCTTGTCAATGCACAAAAGAGTGTCTTTGATGAGCAGCACATCTAACGGTTTTCTCTTTAAAAACTGCTACGGTTATTGTAGCATATTGGATAACAATTTACAAGGCTCCTCCCACCGCCTAAAGGCAGTGGGTTTCTGCCTATGACAAAGGAAAGGAGTTATTTATGAAAAATCCTTTACGCAAACGTCTGCCCAGAGAACTGAAGGGGGAACTGGGAAAATATCTGGTGGTCTTTATTCTGATGGTATTGACCATAGGAATGGTTTCCGGATTTCTGGTGGCAGACGGAAGTATGATTGTTGCTTATAATGATGGATTTGAAAAATACAATATAGAAAACGGAAATTTCCGTACCAATCAACAGATATATAAAAGCCAGAAAGAAGAAATCCAGAATCTGGGAATAAAGCTGTATGAAAATTTCTATATTGAAGAGCCTTTGGATAATGGAAGTACCATGCGCTTTTTCAAAAACAGGACAGAAATCAATGGAGTATGCCTGATGAAGGGAGAACTTCCAAAAGCAACAGGGGAAATTGCCATTGACCGCATGTATGCAGACAATAATGAACTGAAGGTGGGAGACACCTTGAAGAGCCAGAGAGGTAAGCAGACCTGGAAGGTTACAGGGCTTGTGGCACTGTCTGATTACAGCTGTCTTTTTCAGAATAATAATGATTCCATGTTTGATTCTGTGAAATTCGGAGTTTCTGTGGTAACACCGGAGGAGTTTGATACTCTGGATCAGGATAAGCTCCAGTACAATTATTCCTGGATCTATGACAAACAGCCCAAAACAGAAAAAGAGGAAAAGGAAGTTTCAGAAGAATTGATGGAAAATATAGGGGAAATTGTTACCCTGGAAGCTTTTGTACCCAGATATCTGAATCAGGCCATTACCTTTACCGGGGAGGATATGGGAAGTGACAAGGCTATGATGATCATATTGCTATACATTGTAATTGTCATTATGGCTTTTGTATTCGGAATTACTATCAGTAATACGATTCGCAGGGAAGCAGGGGTTATCGGCACGCTCAGAGCTTCCGGCTATACCAGGAGAGAATTGATCCGGCATTATATGGCATTGCCTGTCCTTGTTACACTGGTAGGAGCACTGGTGGGAAATATTCTGGGATATACAGTGTTTAAGAATGTATGTGCAGGAATGTATTATGGCAGCTATAGCCTGCCTAGCTATGTGACCGTATGGAGCGCAGAAGCTTTTCTGCTTACAACAGTAGTTCCGGTGATCATTATGCTGGTGATGAATTATGGAGTTCTCCGATACAAATTGTGTCTTTCCCCGCTGAAATTCCTGCGCAGGGATCTTTCAGGCAGAAAGAAGAAAAAAGCAATTTATTTAAGCCCTGTTATAAAAATCTTTTCCAGATTTCGTCTTCGCGTGATCTTTCAGAATATGAGCAATTACCTGGTACTGTTTATCGGGATTATCTTTGCCAACCTGCTGTTGATGTTTGGATTACTTCTTCCTTCGGCCTTATCTCATTATCAGGTGGAAATCCAGAATAATATGCTGGCAAAATACCAGTATATGCTTCAGGTTCCGGTAAGTGCAGCCAGTGGAAACAAATTTGACAGTCTGTTTTCTATACTGGAATTCTATATGTCTGCGGAAACAAAGAATGAAGATGCAGAAGAGTTTTCAGCATATTCTTTAAATACTCTTCCCGGAAAGTATAAGAGCGAGGAGGTTCTTTTGTATGGAATCGAGCCGGACAGCAGATATGTAAAGGCTGATCTTGATAAAGGAATCTATATTTCCAGTGCTTATGCGGACAAATATGGGATTCATCCCGGAGATATCATTACCCTGAAGGAAAAGTATGAAAAGGAACAGTATTCTTTTAAGGTAACAGGAATTTATGATTATACGGCAGGCCTGAGTGTATTTATGACCAGAACTCAGCTGAACGAAACCTTTAATCTGGGAGAAGATTATTACAGCGGCTATTTTTCTGATACCAGGATTACAGATATCAAAGACAAATATATTGGGTCAGTGGTGGACCTGGATGCACTGACCAAGATTTCCAGACAGTTGGATGTGTCTATGGGAAGTATGATGGGAATGGTAAATGGATTTGCTATTGTGATCTATATGGTACTGATCTATCTTCTTTCCAAGATCATTATCGAAAAAAATGCCCAGTCTATTTCAATGGTAAAAATCCTGGGCTATACAAATGGCGAGATCAGCAGGCTGTACATTCTGTCTACTTCAATGGTAGTAGTGTTCTGTCTGCTTGTCAGTCTTCCAATAGAAACAGCGGTTATGAAGGTTCTGTTCAGGGAGATGATGCTGTCAAGCATTTCCGGCTGGATTACGCTCTGGATCGACCCGATGATCTATGTGCAGATGTTTGCAGCAGGAATTATTACATACGGAATCGTGGCCTTGCTGGAATTTCGGAGAGTGAAGAATATTCCTATGGATGAAGCCTTAAAAAATGTTGAGTAGGACAAAATTTGATAAAAATTTGACATTATCTGGAATTTGTGATACGGTTACACAGGAAACTGTTAGACCAATCAGTTGGAATAGGAGATTATTATGAGAAAAAGAACAACTTCAAGAGCAAAGGAAACTATTAAAGAAGCAACAACAAAGGCTACAGAAGCAGTCAAAGAGACAGTTGAGAAAACAACTGTAAAGGCTTCAGCAGTAATTGAAGAAGCAAAAGACGCTGCAGCCGATATTGCGAAGGCTCCGGTTGTAGAAGAAGCAAAAGAAACTGTAAAGAAGGCAGTGAAAGAAGTGGCTAAAAATATCGACATCAAAAAATTCGCAGAAACAACTATCGAATTACCTGGTTTTGCAGTTACAATGAGCTCCATCGAGGAAGCAATCAAAAAAGACATCAAAGACAAAGGCATCGAAGGAAAAGAAATCAGCGTTTATGTAAATGTTGAGCAGAAAGCCGCTTACTACACAGTAGACGGACAGGGCTCTGACGATTACAGAATCGACCTGAATACATTATAATCTGTAAGCATTTTTTATAAACCGAAAATGGATGTCTGCAGGGATCCGGAAAGAAAATCTGCAGACATAAAAACAGCAGGAATGTTCAGAAAATGAGCAGACCTGCTGTTTTTACGTACTATTGTTTGTTTGGGATAATAAGTGGGAATCCTCCGCAGGGGACTTACTTGATTCGGTTAAAATGATATCTCAGGAAGCTTTCTGCTCAAACAGATTCTCCCTTGTAATATTCTGCGCCCATTTCCCCTGGCGGTAATGATGGAATACCCATGGCCATTTCACAAACTCATCTGTACATAGCAGGAAGTAGACCCACAATACCGGAAGCTTCAGGACAAAGGCCGCAAAAAATCCCAAAGGTACCGCATATACCCACATATCAATGGTATCGCAGATCAGCCCGAACTTCGTATCACCGCCTGCGCGGAATACCCCGGCGATCAGGGCTGTGTTTACAGCAGAACCCATAATATAATAGGTATTGATAAGCAGCATGTACTTCAGATAATGCATTGCGCCGTCACTTAAGGATGCAAATCTCAGAACCAGAGGAGTGATGGCAAATACGATCACACCGCCAATGGCACCGGCTATAATGGTCATCTTCAGCATTCTGGAGGCATACACCTTCGATTTCTCCAGATCCCCTTTTCCCATAACATTTCCAAGAAGAATCGTTCCCGCACTGGCAATTGCAAAGCAGAACACAGAACCGATATTGCGGACAACCGTAACCAGAGAGTTGGCTGCGACGGCATCTGTTCCGAGGTGTCCCAGGATTACAGAGTACATGGAGAAAGCAACACTCCAGGAAACGTCATTCCCAAGAGCGGGAAGTGACAGCCGGATGAAGTCGCCAAACAGCACTTTACTGCGGATAAACATAAAGGTCAGGTTCAATTTAACATCTTTGCTCAGGAAAGAAACGATCACGCATGCTGCCAGTTCGATCAGTCTGGAAACAGCAGTTGCAATGGCAACACCTGTAGCCCCCAGCTTCGGTGCGCCGAAAAGCCCGAAGATAAAAGTGGCATTCAGGATAATATTCAGTATAAAAGCCAGCATATTCAATGCCATACTGATCGTTACGCGTCCGATGCTGCGCAAAATCGCCAGATAAACCTCTGTAATTCCCCAGCAGAGATATGTAATTCCCATAATCCTCAGATAAGAAGAACCGATAGAGATCAGTTCCTGATCAGAAGTAAAAATCTTCATCATAAGCTGAGGAGCGGTAAATGCGATCAGTGCTACGATTCCCGAGATTATGATAGAAAAGCGGAGGGCAATTCCCTCGATCGCATGAATAGCCTGCATATTATTTTTTCCGAAATACTGCGCACACAGAAGAGAGGCACCTGTGCCAAGTCCATAATATACCATAAACAGGATATTGGAGTAATTGGCAGCCAGAGACACCGCAGAAATCGCAGACTGTCCCACATAATTAAGCATAATTACATCTGCGGAGTTAACCGCTGCGCTGAGCAGATTCTGGATAATGATCGGAATCGTCAGTTTAAGCATCTGCCGGTAAAAATTATCCTTACCGACTGATAATGTGTTTATCATATTTACCCCCATAATAAGTATTTGCCTGATCAGGCAGTTCTATAAGTCTGCTCTCAGCATAATCCTTCCGGCAGAAAAACGCTATCGGTATTTTGACTGATTTCTACGTTATTTTGACTTTTGAGGATATGAATAAATCAAGGAGACATAACCTGGCTTATAATAAACCTTGCACAAAAGAAATCGGACTGATATAATTCGTATGTATTTTGAGAGGAATACATACTGTGACTGATAAAAAATATAATGGGAGAAGTTTATGGCGACATTACAGCAATTAGATATGAATATTTTACTGTGGATCCAGGAACATTTAAGGGTGGATGCCCTGACTCCGTTCTGGAGAGCAGTCACCTTCCTCGGAAACGGAGGATGGTTCTGGATCGTATTATGTGTGCTTCTGATTTGTTTTGGGAAAACACGCAAAACAGGAGTGACAGCGGCACTCTCGCTGCTGTCAGGGTTTCTGATCACAAATCTGCTGATAAAAAATGCAGTAGCCCGTCCAAGACCTTTTGATACTTATACACAGATCATTCCGCTGATCACCGGACCGAAAGACTATTCATTTCCATCCGGCCATACCTGCGCTTCCTTTGCCGTTGCACTGGTCTGTCTGCGGATGCTGCCCGGGAAATGGGGAATTTTGCCTGTTGTTCTGGCCGGAATGATTGCTTTTTCCAGACTCTATCTGGGCGTACATTATCCGGGGGATGTTCTGGCAGGATTTCTGGTGGCATTGCTCACAAGTACAGTGGCATGCAGGTTGATGTGGAGAACATTTTCACCTCAGAAAAGCTGACCGGTTCAGAAGAAAACTTCCGGGGGAAAATACAAAAAAGATATGCAAAAATCAGCAGAAAAATATTCGAATGTAAAGTGTAAAGGATAATCTTGTAATGAACAAAAATGAAATCTATATAAAGAGCGGAACCAATTACAAAGAAATGACAAAGGAACTGCTGGCACAGTGCGGTCTGGCGTCTGTAATTTCAGATAAAAAGATGCAGATTGGTATCAAGCCTAATCTTGTATCACCTTCCGAGGCTTCATGGGGAGCTACCACACATCCGGAAATTGTGGCGGGAATTATTGAGTATCTGCAGGAAAACGGATATGGAAATATTGCCATTCTGGAAGGCTCCTGGGTGGGAGATAAGACCACAGAAGCATACGAAGTGTGTGGATATCGTGAACTAACGGAAAAATATCAGGTGCCCTTTTGGGATATGCAGAAAGACAAGGGGATTGAAAGAGATTGCAGGGGGATGAAACTGAACATCTGTGAACGTGCGGCAAATATCGATTTTCTGATCAATGTTCCGGTATTGAAAGGCCATTGTCAGACAAAGATCACATGTGCATTGAAAAATATGAAAGGATTGATCCCCAATACAGAGAAGCGTCATTTTCATGCGATGGGACTGCATGAACCGATTGCACATCTGAATGCGGGGCTTCACCAGGATTTTATCGTGGTTGATAATATCTGTGGGGACCTGGATTTCGAGGATGGCGGAAATCCGGTAGTGATGAACCGTATCTGGGCGGGGACGGATCCGGTACTGATCGATTCTTATGTATGTCAGATCATGCATTATACAACGAAAGATGTACCGTATATTGAACTGGCAGAGAAGCTTGGGGTTGGAAGTACTGATCTGAAAAATGCCCGCATCATATACTGTGAGGAAAATGCCCGCAAAGAACTTCCGAAATCAAGAAAAGTGGTAGAACTTCAGGATGCAGTAGAAGAAGTAGAATCCTGCAGTGCCTGCTATGGTTATCTGATCCCGGCTCTGGAAATGCTTAAAAATGACGGCCTTTTCGAGAAACTGGACACGAAAATCTGCATCGGCCAGGGATACCGCGGAAAAACAGGAAAACTGGGTGTAGGTGCATGCACCTGTAAATTTGAACATAACGTAAAGGGATGTCCCCCTACAGAGAATCAGATTTATGATTTCCTGAAGCAGTATATTCTGGGAGAAAATAAATAATATGATATCAGGGTCCTAGAGTGTGTTTGAAAAATCATTCTCACAATCTGCACGCCCCACTTTGTGGTATATTTTGCCCGAATTCGATTGCCGTAGCCCGCTACGACGCCCTCATTCGGACAAAATCTCCCACAAATTGTGACGCACATCTTGCGAAAAGCATTTTTCAAACACGCTCTAGTACATCGTTTTCGAAATAACTATACCACTCACTTGTCTGCGAATCCGATTGCACAGGTCTAAAAGCCTCAGCGTAGCCCGCTACGCCTGCGTTTTTATACCAGCACACTCGAATCCGCATCCTATGCGATTGGTATAGTTATTTACGAAACGATGTACTAGGTTCAAAAAGTCGTTCGTGCCTGCATGATAAGACTTTTGAATCTGGAACCCTGTTTGATTTTACAATGCCATCTTTATCATCTGTATAATTTTATCCTGCTCAAATTTACTGCTGTCAAATGCCAGATGATACTGGGAAATATCTTTCCATTTCTTATCTGTAAAGTACTCATAATAAGTACGCCGTTCTTTATCCACTTTCTTAACCAGCTTCTGTGCACTTTTTTCTTCCCGTCCCGTACGCTCGATGACAGTCTGTACACGATACTCAAATGGTGCATGGATAAATACGCTCAGGCATTTATTGTCGAGGATGTGATTGGCGCATCGGCCAACGATCACACAATCTTCTTTCTCAGCAGCATCCAGAATAATCTTTCGCTGAAGGTCAAAGAGCACATCATTCATGGGAACAAAGTGAAAATCGCTGTCCATCTGAAGTTCATGGTCAATGGGAAAACGCCACTGGCTGCCACGTTTCTCATCAACCTTGGCAAGCAGATCAAAAGGAATATTCTCTTTCTGAGCTGCAATATCGATCAGCTCTTTGTCATAAAAAGCAAATCCAAGCTCTTCTGCCAGAGCTTTACCGATCAGGCGGCCATTACTGCCGAGCATCCTGTTTATTGTAATCACGCGTTTACTCATAATCAAACCCTCCTTTATGACATCTCTGTTATTGAACGATATAGATTCAGGCGGATATTCGCAAATTGTACCTGTTATCTGCAATTAACAGTGATAAGTCTTTTATTTGTGAACATTATAACATTGATACTTGAAAAAATCCAGTAAAATATATAAAAAACCAAATACATTACGAAAATATTTGGGTACAGTGCACAAAAACGATTCGCAATGAAACAAATGATGCAGTTAATCCGATAATATTTTGAAAAGTGTTTTTTTGGATAGTTTTATCAATAGACACTTTTGGCTGTCATATGCTAGAATTAGAGTAATATTTACAGCAAGCAGCAAAGCGGATGATATTGTCCGCCTGACCAGGATTACTGCCGAGACATACAAGCCAAAATTCCATTGCCGCAGGCAATCTGGAATGAATTTTGGCTACGTTACTGAGAACGGAGTGAACAGTAACAAAAATTTATTTATGAAATAGAGGATATTTATAGATTTTTTCTCTAAGTTATGGTATTATATTAAATTGGCTGTCTGACGACAGATCCGAGTCAAAATATTACAAGAGATATGAAAAGTATGTAAGAAAGGGATACGATACATAATGCTGAAAATCAAAAGCTATGTAAAGGTAAACAGTCTGGCGGAAGCTTATGAACTGAACCAGAAGAAAACAGCCCGTATTCTTGGGGGAATGGTCTGGATGAAAATGGGCAACAGAGCAATATCCACAGCGATTGATCTTTCCGGTCTGGGACTGGATGCGATTTCGGAGAATGATGACGAATTTGTCATCGGATGTATGACTCCGCTTCATGACCTGGAGACAAATGAAGCTCTGAATACCTACACACATGGAGCTATGAAAGAAAGCCTTTGCCACATTGTAGGTGTACAGTTCAGAAACTGTGCCACTGTGGGAGGAAGCATTTATGGAAGATATGGCTTCTCAGATGTTCTGACCATGTTCCTGGGAATGGATACATGGGTAGAATTATATGATGCAGGCCGTATTCCACTGACTGAATTTGTAAATATGAAGAAGGACAATGACATCCTTGTAAATATCATCGTGCGAAAAGAGCCACTTCTTACCTGTTACTTAAGTCAGAGAAACATAAAAACAGATTTCCCGGTGCTGACCTGTGCAGCTTCTGTGATCGGAAATGAGGCAAGGACTGTGATAGGTGCCAGACCTGCACGTGCCATGATCGTGGAAGATAAGAAGCAGATCCTGAAGAATTTCCGGAACATGACAAAAAAGCAGAAGGAAGAGGCAATCGAAGCCTTTGCAGAATATGCGGCAGAGAACGTTCCTACTGCAGGCAATATGCGAGGATCAAAGGAATACAGAACCCTTCTTGTAAAAGTACTGACAAGAAGAGCCTGGGAAGCAGTAGGAGGGATGAAAAATGAATATTAATTTCTGGCTTAACGGAGTGAACCGCCACGCAGAGATCTCCCCGGATACACTGCTGATCGATTTCTTAAGAAAACAGGGCTGTTTCAGCGTGAAAAGAGGCTGCGAAACTGCGAACTGTGGTCTTTGCACAGTTCTTATGGACGGTCGTCCGGTGCTTTCCTGCAGTACACTTGCAGCCCGCATTGAGGGAAAGAAAATCGTTACATTGGAAGGAATGCAGAGAGAAGCGCAGGAGTTTGGAAGCTTTCTGGCGAATGAAGGTGCGGAACAGTGCGGTTTCTGCAATCCGGGATTTATCATGAATGTATTTGCGATGCTCAACGAGATCAAAGATCCCACAGAGGAGCAGATCAAAGAATATCTTGCGGGAAATCTGTGCAGATGTTCCGGTTTTGTTTCCCAGACAAGGAGTATCCTGAAGTTCCTGAAATATAAGAAAGCACAGGAGGAAGCATAAAGATGAAATATGTAAATCAACCTGTACGTAAAACAGATGCAATGTCACTGGTAACCGGAAAGCCTGTCTATACAGATGATCTGGCACCAAGGGACTGCCTGATCGTGAAGATACTGAGAAGTCCCCACGCCAACGCCTGGGTGGAAGATATTAAAACAGGTACTGCCGAGAAGGTGGCCGGAATTGCATGTATCCTTACCTATAAAGATGTACCTCAGAAACGTTTTACCCTTGCCGGCCAGACTGCACCGGAGATGAGTCCGGATGACAGACTGATCCTTGACCGTCATGTACGTTTTGTGGGAGATGCAGTTGCCATTGTTGCGGGTGAGACAGAAGAAGCGGTAGATAAAGCATTGAAGAGAATCCGCGTAGATTACCGCGTGGAGACACCGGTTCTGGATATCCACAAGGCAAAAGATAATCCGATCCTGGTCCATCCGGAGGATGACTGGAAACTGAAAATCCCTCTTGGCGGAGACAACAAAAGAAACTTATGTGCATCCGCAGTGGAAGAACATGGAAATGTAGATGAAGTCCTGGCAAAGTGTAAATATACTGTAGAGCGCACTTATCATACAAGAGCAAACCAGCAGACTATGATGGAGACTTTCCGCACAGCCTGCTATATGGATCATTTCGGCAGACTGATCGTTCTGTCCTCAACACAGATCCCATTCCATGTGCGAAGGATCGTTGGAAGGGCACTGGACATTCCTGCTTCCAAAGTACGTGTGATCAAGCCAAGGATCGGTGGCGGCTTTGGTGCAAAGCAGACCTCTGTCAGTGAGATCTATCCGGCGATCGTGACCTGGAAAACAGGCCGCCCGTCCAAGATGATCTTCTCCAGATATGAGTCCATGATCTGCTCTTCACCGCGCCATGAGATGGAGATCACAGTACGCGCAGGTGCAGATGAAAATGGTATCATCAAGGCAATTGATCTTTATACTTTGTCCAACACTGGGGCATACGGAGAACACAGTTCTACAACAGTAGGACTCAGCGGTCATAAATCAATCGCTCTTTACAGACATACAGAGGCCTACAGGTTTGCTTTTGATGTTGTCTATACAAATGTGCAGGCTGCAGGTGCCTATCGTGGTTATGGTGCAACCCAGGGTATTTTTGCAGTGGAATCTGCAGTAAATGAGCTGGCACATAAGATGGGAATGGATCCTGTTAAGGTAAAAGAAATGAATATGCCTGTAGAGGGCGGTCCTCTTCCGGGATATCCGGATGTTCCTTATGCACAGAGCTGTTCCATGGACCGCTGTATGGCGCGCGCCAAAGAGATGATGGACTGGGATTCCAAATATCCATGCAGGGATATGGGAAATGGAAAGGTCCGCGGAGTCGGTGTTGCCATGGCTATGCAGGGTTCCTCTATTGCAGGAGTTGACGTAGGCGGCGCAGATATTAAGCTGAATGAAGATGGTTCTTATACACTGGCACTTGGATGTACGGATATGGGAACCGGCTGTGATACCGTTATGGCACAGATCGCGGCAGACTGTCTGAATACACCTATGGACAACATAGTAGTATTCAGCGTGGATACGGATATCTCTCCTTATGATTCCGGCTCCTATGCTTCCGCCACAACCTATACCACCGGTGTAGCGGTTATGAAGGCCTGCGAGGAACTGAAGAAAAAAATCTGTAAGCTTGGCGCAGAGATGATGGAAGTAGATGAGAGAAAAGTCGATTTTGACGGTTCCTGTGTATTCTATGATGAGACACTTGAGACAGACGATGGGGCAGACGGAAATGCAGCAGGCCATATGACAGATGCAGAAGAGGGCTATAGTGTTGATATGGATGCCATCAGTTCTGAAAATGCCCAGAAGAAAGTTTCATTGGAAGATATTGCATTAAAGAGCACTTTCTTTAACAATATCGAGCTTCAGGTTGTGAAACAGCATTCTTCACCGATCTCGCCGCCGCCGTTTATGGTAGGTATGGCAGAAGTAGAGGTGGATACAGAGACAGGCAGTGTGGATGTCCTGGATTATGTGGCAGTTGTTGACTGCGGTACACCGATCAATCCGAATCTTGCACGTGTACAGACTGAGGGCGGTATTGCACAGGGAATTGGCATGGCTCTCTGGGAAGATGTACAATATACAGATAAAGGTAAGATCCGCAACAATTCTTTTATGCAGTATAAGATCCCAACCAGACAGGATATCGGAAATATCCGCGTAGATTTCGAGTGCAGTTACGAAAAGAGCGGTCCTTTTGGTGCCAAATCCATTGGCGAACTTGTAATTGATACTCCATGTCCGGCACTGGCTGAGGCAATTTATAATGCAACAGGTGTGCGTCTGACAGAGCTTCCGATGACTCCTGAGAAGATTGCCATGGAGATTTTGAAAAACCGCGAATCCATCCGGTCAGGGACAAAGGTGGAAGAATGAGAGAATTATGCCTTGCCTGTGCAGGTTTTGCCCTGGAGTTTATAGTTTTTTATGCAGCAGGCATTGTTCTGGTCCGGATATTGAAAGTAAAAGGGGATTGTTCCCTGACTTTCATACTGGGATATCTGGTTTACTTTGCAGTGTTTGAACTGGTGATCGTACCGATGACACTGAAATGGGTATCCCTGACAGCTGCGGCTTATATATGGGCAGGAATCATGGCTCTGGTTATCTGCGCAGCTGTGATCTGCACAATAAAAAAACAACTGAGAATACGTGCCGGACAAACGGAAACATGTAGTGGGATTTTTGGAAGCATTTCTGAAATATGGAAAAATCACTCTGTGATGATTATCCTTGCAGGTGCCGTAGTATTGCTGCAGTGTCTGATTGTGATCTTTTACGAGGATACAACAGTAGATGCGGCGTATTATGTAGGTACAGTGAGTACTTCTGTATACACAGATACTCTTGGCAGATATAATCCCTTTAACGGAGCGATCCAGAAGGCATTTCAGGCCAGATATGTTTTTTCCGCATATCCGATGCATAATGCAGTGTGGTGCAGACTTCTGGGAATCCATCCCATTGTGCAGGCAAAGCAGGTAATGTCATGTATGAATGTAGTGACTGCCAATCTGATCATTTATCAGATCGGTAAGAGACTGTTTGACGGAAACAGGAAGAAAGCAGATCTGATGCTTGTCTTTGTCTGTGTTTTACAGCTGTTTTGCGGTACGATTTATTCCTCCGGAACTTTTTTCTTTACCAGAAGCTACGAGGGAAAAGCCATCCTTGCCAACATTGCCATCCCTGCAGTTCTCATGTGTGCCGTCTGGTATCTGCAGGAGAAAAACAGCAGGAATGTCTGGATCATATTGTTTGTCACAGCGGTCAGTGCGCTGACATTTTCCGGTTCTGCGATCATCTTTCCGATTGTGATCGCAGCGGGAATGGCTCCGGCGGCAGTTATGAATAAGAGATTTTCGGGGTTGGTATATTGTGCGGTGTGCATGCTTCCGTCAGCATTATATGCGGCTGTATTTTTTGCATGCAGAATCGGTCTGCTGACGCTGGCTGCATCATAATACAGAAAGGAGAGAAAAATGGCAGGTGTAACAATTCAGGAACTGGGACTGCGCTTTGTTGATGCATGCATGAAGCTGTACTGGGGTTCCTGCTGGTATCCTCTTCTGTTTGCTGTGGGACTGATCTGCACACTGGTCCTGGGGAGAAAAAGAAAATCTGGGATATTTATCGGCTATACAGTGTTTCTGCTGCTGACAGTATATAATCCGCTGGTTGTAAAATATCTTATCTCAAAGGCTAAGTTTGAGAATGAATATTATCGGTTTATCTGGATTCTTCCTGTGATCCCGGCGGTTGCCTACTATGGAGTCAGGCTTGTGACCGCTTTTAGAAAGACCTGGATAAAAGTTCTTATGGCTGCAGCTGTGCTGACGGGTTTTGTGATTCTGGGAAATCCGCTGGACGGGGTAGTGACTGATTTTGCAATGGCAGAGAATATTTATAAGGTGCCCAATGATCTGCGTGCAGTCTGCGATGTGATCCACCAGAACCAGGAGAATGATTTTCCAAGGGTTGTTTTTGACGGCAGTCTTAACAGTATTGTGCGACAGTATGATGCGGGGATCGCCACTGTAATAAGCAGAAATGCAAGTATCTACAGATCAGGCAGTACAGTGGCGGGAAATTATGATGAGAACAGCAGTTTCTATAAAAGACAGAAAGCATTGCTGGATGTGATCGATTATCATATCTATGAAGATAAAGAAAGGTTTCAGGCTGCGTTGAAGAAATCAAAGACAGATTTCGTAGTAACACAGATCGGGCTGGTTGACCATGATTTTCTGACAGAGTGTGGTTGTGAACTGATCGCACAGACGGAATCCTGCTACATTTACAGATTTGATCATAGCAAGCCTCGTAAATAATGCATATTGATCCGGCTCATCAGAGCGTGAAATTCTGCCAAGCTGTTTCAAATGCATTAATTAAGAGGCGTGCTATGATCGAAATATCATATATCTTACAAGAGAAGGAGAAAAGAAATGAAAAGTAACATAAAAAGACTTTCACTCTGCCTTTCAGCACTGATGCTGCTGATACTGGCAAGTCCGCTGACTGTACTTGCAGCAGAGGAAGAGGTGGCTGCATCTGCGAAATTTTACGGCACATTCTGGTCGTTGGTTCCGCCGCTTGTTGCCATTGCACTGGCACTGATCACCAAAGAAGTATACAGTTCACTGTTTGTAGGAATACTGGTTGGTGCACTGTTCTACTCTAATTTTAATTTCGAAGGAACAATCCTTCATATTTTTGAAGGCGGAATGATCAGCGTTCTGACAGATTCTTATAATATGGGTATCCTGATCTTCCTTGTTATTTTGGGAACCATGGTATGTCTGATGAACAGGGCAGGCGGTTCCGCGGCATTCGGACGCTGGGCCAGTAAGAGGATTAAGAGCAGAGTTGGTGCGGAACTCGCAACCATCATTCTTGGTGTACTGATCTTTATTGACGATTATTTTAACTGCCTGACAGTAGGAAGTGTTATGCGTCCTGTGACAGATAAGCACAATGTGTCCCGCGCAAAGCTGGCGTACCTGATCGATGCCACAGCAGCACCGGTATGTATCATTGCGCCGATTTCTTCATGGGCCGCGGCAGTCAGCGGATTTGTAGAAGGAGAGGATGGAATTTCCCTGTTTGTACATGCGATTCCCTATAACTTCTACGCACTGCTTACAATCTTCATGATGGTGGCAATGGTTCTTATGAAAGTAGAATTCGGACCAATGGGTGTTCATGAGACAAATGCTTTAAAAGGCGATATCTACACAACACCTGCACGTCCTTATGCAAACGCGGCTGAAGATGAGAAAAGTAATCCGCGTGGCAAGGTGATCGATCTTCTGATCCCGATCGTAAGCCTTGTAATATGCTGCGTAATCGGTATGATCTATACAGGTGGTTTCTTTAGCGGAACTGATTTTGTAACTGCATTTTCACAGAGTGATGCATCTGTGGGACTGGTGCTTGGAAGCTTCTTCGGACTGGTTATCACGATTGTTTTATATCTGATACGTCGTGTTATGAATTTCAGAGACTGTATGGCGTGTATTCCGGACGGATTCAAGGCAATGGTACCTGCGATCCTGATCCTTACTTTTGCCTGGACATTGAAGGCCATGACAGACAGCCTTGGTGCATCTGTATTTGTATCTGCAATTGTTAAAAGCTCTGCAGGCGGGCTGATGAATTTCCTTCCTGCAATTATCTTTGTGATCGGGGCTGTTATCGCATTTGCGACAGGTACTTCATGGGGAACCTTTGGTATCCTGATCCCGATTGTTGTTAATGTATTCTCAGGAACAAATCATGAACTGATGATCATCTCTATTTCTGCATGTATGGCAGGTGCTGTATGTGGAGATCACTGTTCACCGATTTCCGATACAACCATCATGGCATCAGCAGGTGCACAGTGTGAACATGTAAATCATGTCAGCACACAGCTTCCCTATGCAATGGTTGCAGCAGCAGTATCTTTCCTGACTTATATTATCGCAGGATTTGTACAGACAGCATGGATCGCACTTCCGGCAGGAATCATTCTTATGGCGATCACTCTGGTGATCATCCGATTGAAATTCGACGATCTGAAAATGTAAATAAAACCGGGCAGTCAGCACAATGCATGACTGCCCATAATTTTTGACTTGTAACAAAATAATGCATCTTTTGTAACAAAATAAAAAACTTTACTTTTTTCGGTAATTATGATAATATAGACCTTGTATTAAATAAATTATATAAATCCTTTGAAAATCAGATTTTCAAGATACGCGCCTGTAGCTCAGTGGATAGAGCAGTGGTTTCCGGTACCATGTGCGGGGGTTCGATTCCCTTCAGGCGTGCTGCCTGGGACGTATGTACAGTTCCGGTGCGTTGTATCACAGGAGTTATCAGAATCGGGAACTGTCAGAAATCGTATGGCGGCAGTGAACGGAGCAAACGGTAACTCATAAGGAGGACAAGAACTTGGATGATTTTAGAGAATGGTTATCAGATAATCTCCGGTATTTTATGCTGGGTGGAGCTATTCTGATAATTGTGGTTGTCCTGTTTTGCGGCATTCGAGCCTGTTCCGGAAGTAATAAGGGGAATTCCGGAGATGAACAGAAAACCACATCCGAAGACCAGGGAAATGTTCCTTCTTCTCCGATAAGTGAAGGGGAGTCTGACGAGAAGAAAGAAGACGCCAATCCCATGGAAACAGCAGATGCAGACGTTACTGCATTGATCACGAGCTATTATCAGGCTCTGGGGGAAAAAGATATTGCAACGCTGAAGACTCTGGAAGATGATTTCACACCGTCTGATGAGTCAAAAGTCACAAATTTGAAAGATTATATCGAAGGGTATGAAGTAGGCGATGTGTACACGAAGAAAGGTATGACAGATGATTCTTACGTGGTTTACGCCTGTTTCTCGTATATCTGTCAGGGCGTTGAGACCAAGGCCCCTGCACTGACTCAGTTCTATGTATATAAGAACAGCGAAGGAAACTGGGTGATCAATAACGGAGCTTTACAGGATTCTGAGATTTCCGCATATATGGAAAAACAGTTATCAGACAGTGATGTTTCAGCTCTTATAAAGAAGGTGCAGAATGAACTGGATCAGGCACAGCAATCTGATCCGTCTCTTGAAGAATTCCTGAATGGTCTTGGGGAGGAAGCAGGTGTGTCAACAGAGGCAGAAGATGGCACGATGCTTACTGCTTCGGAGGAATGTAATGTACGCGCAGAAGCCAGCACAGATGCTGATATCCTTGGCGTGATCTCAGCAGGTGATCAGGTTCAGAAGACAGGTACTGATGGTGAATGGGTTCAGATCGACTACGACGGTCAAACCGGATACATCAGAGGAGATTTACTTGAATAAAATTGAATATGGAACGTAAAAAATACAGGCGGTTATCCTTGTGGTGGTAACTGCCTGTATTTTACGTTCCGTTTTTCTGACATTGTTTTTGTCAGCTTCTGCCGGAGATTTTGCTGTTTTTATTACTTTTCGCAACTTCCGCAGGGGATTTACTTGATTCAATTAAATTCACCGTATGTAACTCCTGCCGATAATTCTGTCTGATGCAGGGAAGCCAGTTCGTGTACTGTTACAAGTTGATAGCCTTCTTTGATAAGCTGCGGGATCAGGATCTCGGCTGCATCTACAGAGGTGCTGAAAATGTCATGCATCAGAATAATGGAACCATCTTTTACGTTATTCATGACTTCCTCAACCGTAGATTCCACATCCTGCGTTTTCCAGTCCAGAGTGTCAATGGACCACAGAATCATCGGGGTTCCCACAGTTGATTTTACCGTATCATTAACAGATCCATATGGCGGGCGGACCACCGAAGTTCCCTCACCTGTAAGATTTACAAGCTGTTCATCCACTCTTGCAATTTCTGAACTGATCTCATCCGAAGAAAGAGTCGCCAGATCCTTATGGTCATAAGTGTGGTTTCCAAGTTCACAGCCCAGTTTCTTCATGCGTTTTACTTCGTCCGGAAAACTGGCAATCTCAGTACCCACCATAAAGAAAGTTGCCTTTGCATTATTTTCTTCCAGACAGTCCAGAAGACGGCCTGTAAAAGAGCTGGGACCATCATCAAAAGTAAGGGCGACCGACTTCTTTGCCGTAGATGTACCGGACTTGTCAGAGGTAGCTGACTTATCTGAAGATTTCTTCTTCGAGGATTTTTTCTTTGGTGTATAACCTTTCAGAGAACCATCTGTATCCAGTTCATAAGTTTTCTTATCTATTATCACAGTCCCTGTCTGCAGAATGCCATCCATATCAAAATAATACCGCTTCTTTCCGATATCTGTCCAGCCTGTCTGCATAATACCGGTCTCATCCATATAGTACTGTTTCCCGTCTGTATCTGTGAACCATCCTGTGTATGGCTTATCATCCACCAGAAACATCCAGTTACTTCCACTGGAAGCCCAGCTGCCCTCTGATGCCTCAGGCGAGATCTCAGTGCTTAATGCAGGACCGCCCGGAGAAGTCTCAGATGAATCTGAAGAAGTGCGTCCAAACAGTTTCCCGGAAGAAGAATCCGTAAAATTATCATTGCTATCAGTCAATGTTTCCTCAGAAGTAAACTCCGCAGAATCCTGATCTTCTGACACGAAAGCTCCGGCATCGCTGATGGCATCTGCCTGTGAAGTCACAGCGGAAGAACGGGTGAAAATTCCTCCAAGTATCAGACACAGAATAACAGAAAGTGCGATCAGCCACCGGTTTGTACGTGGTAAATTCTCTGACATGAAAGCCTCCTTTTTGATAAAATCAGTGACAAAAAAGATATCCTGTCATTCGATATCATACAATAAAATCTGACAAAATACAAGGCGATTCCCCATTCCTGCCCTTTTGAAAAAAATTCCAGAAAAATTCCATCAAAATTTCACCGTTGATAAGATGTACAAAAAATTATATAATAGAACAATGGACGAAAAAATCAGAATAAACAAATATTTAAGCGAGGCAGGCATATGCTCCAGACGGGAAGCCGACCGGATGATTGAAGAGGGAAGGATTACGGTAAACGGAAAAAAAGCAGAAAGCGGTCAGAAAGTCAGCCTGGAAGATGAGATCTGTGCAGACAATATACCTGTCCATAAAAATGAAAAAAAAGTACTGCTTCTTTTTAACAAACCCAGAGGGATCGTGTGCAGCACAAAGCAGCAGTTTGATGAGACGACGGTAACAGATTATCTGGATTATCCTCTGCGTGTTTATCCTGTGGGCAGACTGGATAAAGAATCACAGGGCCTTCTCCTTCTGACAAATGAAGGAGATCTGGTCAATAAGATCATGCGCGCCGGAAACTATCATGAGAAAGAATATTTTGTGACAGTGAATAAGCCGGTGGACAGGGAATTTGTCCGAAGGATGAGCAAGGGAGTCCCTGTTCTTGATACAGTGACCAGACCATGCAGAGTGGTGCAGACAGGAGAATGCAGCTTTCGGATCATTCTGACACAGGGACTGAACCGGCAGATCCGCAGAATGTGCCGGTATCTGGGATATGAGGTACAGAAGCTGAAAAGGATCAGGATCATGAATCTGACTCTGGACGGGATCAGAGAAGGCGAATACAGAGAGATCACAGCACAGGAGTGGGAAGAACTGAACCATTTACTGGAATCTTCCACAAGTGAAACAGTGATCAGAACAGGAGAACAGAATGGAAACAGCAGCGATCATGCGAATGAAAGAGCTGGTGCAAAAGCTGGACAGGGCAGCAAAGGCGTATTACCAGCAGGATACAGAGATCATAAGCAACAGAGAGTACGATCAGATGTACGACGAGCTTCAGGCTCTGGAGAAAGAGACAGGCACTGTTCTGGCAAACAGCCCAACCGTAAGCGTAGGGTACGAGGCAGTTGACCAGCTTCCAAAAGAAGAACACGAATCCCCCATGCTGTCTCTGGACAAGACTAAGGACAGAGAAGTTCTGAGGGAATTTATCGGGGAACACAAAACGCTTCTGTCATGGAAGCTGGACGGACTGACGATCGTTCTTACCTACGAGAATGGAGGACTTGCCAAAGCAGTTACACGTGGAAACGGTGTGACAGGAGAGGTTGTCACCAATAATGCCAGAGTATTTAAGAACATTCCTCTTAAAATCCCGTATCAGGGAAGACTGGTGTTGCGTGGGGAAGCGATCATTACCTATTCGGACTTTGAACGGATCAATGAATCCATAGAAGACGTTGATGCGAAATACAAGAATCCGAGAAACTTATGCAGCGGTTCTGTCCGCCAGTTAAACAATGAGATCACAGCCCGCAGGAATGTGCGTTTCTACGCATTTACGCTGGTAAGCGCCGACGGGGTTGATTTCCATAATTCAAGAGCCCGGCAGTTTGAATGGCTGAAAGAACAGGGATTTGATGTAGTGGAATACAGGACAGTCACAGCTTCAACGCTGGATGAAGCCATGGAATATTTTTCAACTGCGATCACTGAGAATGATTTTCCGTCGGACGGACTGGTTGCTCTTTATGATGATATTGCATACGGAGATTCCCTTGGAAGAACGGCGAAATTTCCCAGAAATGCTTTTGCATTCAAATGGGCAGATGAGATCAGAGAAACCCATCTTCTGGAGATTGAATGGAGCCCGTCAAGAACAGGGCTGATCAATCCGGTGGCTGTTTTTGAACCGGTTGAGCTGGAGGGAACCACTGTGAGCCGCGCCAGCGTACACAATGTGAGCATTCTAAAAGAATTGCAGCTTGGTATCGGGGATACGATCACTGTATATAAAGCAAATATGATCATTCCGCAGATTGCAGAAAACCTCACACGCAGCAGTAAACTGGAAATTCCGGATACCTGCCCTGCATGTGGCCATGGAACACAGATACAGAAGGTAAATGATGTGGAGGCACTTTACTGTACAAATCCTGACTGTGCCGCAAAGAAGATCAAATCCTTTGCACTTTTTGCAAGCAGGGATGCCATGAACATTGACGGACTGTCAGAAGCAACACTGGAGAAATTCATTGCAAGAGGCTTTATTCATGATTTCGGAGATATTTTTGAGATTGGAAAGCATCGTGATGAGATCGTGGAGATGGACGGATTCGGGGAGAAATCCTTTGAGAACCTGATGACCAGCCTTGATAAAGCTAAGGAGACTACTCTTGCGAAGGTGATCTACAGCCTTGGAATCGCCAATATCGGTCTTGCCAATGCAAAAGTGATCTGCAGGCATTTTGATGATGATCTGGAGAAGATCCGCCATGCAGATAAAGAGGAAATCAGCTCTATTGATACCATCGGACCGGTAATTGCCGGAAGTCTGACTGATTATTTTTCAAACGAGGATAATAACAGAAAACTGGATCATCTGATGAGCCATCTGACTGTTAAGAAAGAAGAAAAGACAGGTGAGCAGATTTTCCGGAACATGAATTTCGTTATCACAGGAAGTGTGGAGCACTTTGCAAACAGAGCACAGGCAAAGGAATTTATTGAGTCTCTGGGAGGCAAGGTGACCGGATCAGTAACATCGAAGACGAACTACTTGATCAATAATGACACAACTTCCAATTCTTCAAAGAATAAAAAAGCCAAAGAACTGGGAATTCCGATCCTTTCTGAAGAAGATTTCCTGAAGATGGCACAACAATAAAATAATAAGAACAGGAGATAAGATAATGCCAATTAAAATACAGAGCGATCTGCCAGTAAAAGAGATTCTGGAAAAAGAAAATATTTTCGTGATGGATGAGTCACGTGCATCCCATCAGGATATCCGCCCCATTCAGATCCTCATTCTGAACCTGATGCCTCTGAAAGAGGAGACAGAACTTCAGCTTCTGCGTTCCCTTTCCAACACACCGCTGCAGGTGGATGTCACCTTTATGGCAGTACAGAGCCATGAAGCGAAGAATACATCTGTGAGTCATCTGAATAAATTTTATCAGACATTTCCGGAACTGAAAAATAACAAATATGATGGAATGATCATCACAGGTGCTCCTGTAGAGCAGATGGAATTCGAAGAGGTAGACTACTGGAAGGAACTGGTAGAGATCATGGACTGGACAAACACCCATGTTACCTCCACCATTTATCTGTGCTGGGCTGCACAGGCAGGACTCTACCACCACTATGGACTGAAAAAACGCAAACTTGATAAGAAGATGTTCGGTCTTTTCTGGCATAAAGTGATGAACCGTAAGATTCCGCTGGTACGCGGATTCGACGATATGTTCCTTGCACCTCATTCCAGACATACGGAAGTTCCCATCGAGGATATCCATAACTGTAAAGAGCTGACAGTGCTTGCTGAATCCGATGAAGCAGGGCTTTTCCTTGCAATGGCAGACGGCGGCCGCAAGATCTTTGTAATGGGACATCCTGAATATGATCGTGTGACTCTTGACGGTGAGTACAAACGTGATGTCAGCAAAAACCTGCCCATCGAAATCCCGGAGAATTATTACAAAGACAACAACCCGGAAAACAGACCGCTCCTTATGTGGAGAGCACATGCGAACAACCTGTATACAAACTGGCTGAATTACTATGTCTACCAGTCAACTCCATTCGACCTGTATGGAACACCGGATTTCAGCGAAATCTAAAGGGTTTGTGAAAATACTGATTTCACGTATCTTACCGTATTTTCACACAATTTCATGCGAAAATGGAGTAAAAATGGGGTATGACATATATCTAACAATGTATAATAGGGAATTTCACACAGTAAATGCCTGATATTGCCAACTGAATATTTTAAACATCTGAATAAGTCCATGTACTTGTATAACTACAGGTATGTGGGCTTATTTTAGTGCTTAAAAATAATAGGTAAAGTTTGCAGATGAGTATGAGAAACGGTTTATCAGATTAGAAATAAGCAACAGAAAAAACATACCCGAAGAAATGGTGATTTAATAGAACAAAAACAAGGAGGAAATGACAATGAACAAAACAATATATGAAGCAGAGTTTACCAAAATGGTACATGATAAAATGAGAGAAGCTAATAGATTCAAAGAATATGAGAGAATACCCAAAAATAGGATAGGTGGAGATTACTGGAATACTTACTGGACAATCCGTTATATGCTTCGCACTATGACAGATATTTTAGAAAATGGAGATAAACTGGTATTATTAGGATACTTCACTGTAAAGCCTAAATTTTATAAGGAAAGAACAGCATGTCCTGGAATGGAAAGAACAGGAAAAAATGTGTATGAGATTCCAGAAAGATATAAGGCAAAGTTTAAATCTGGTACTGTGTTAAATCGTGCTTGCGAAGCGTATGGAGATTATCTCAAAGAAGAAGCAAATAATAAAGATGATGAATATGAAGAAGGAGAAGAAGAGTAATGAGATGTAAAGATTGTGAATATGTAAAATGCTATGCTGTCAATAAGAAGATGTATTATTGTGACAATAGAAATAGAACAAATCTGATGGGTAAACTGGGCGAGGATGTTTTACCTGAGACAAGTCCTGAGTGGTGTCCAATGGCTGACAGGACAATTGCTGATAATAATATGGATGAGAAAGGATTAGAGAAGTAATGGGAACAGGAGAATATCAAGTATGTGATAAATGTCATAAAGAAAAATCAATAGATGAATTTGATATATTAAAGTACAATGGTAAGCAATACCATATCCATACTTGTAAAAAGTGCAGATATGAGATCAGAAAAGCAAAGAAAAATGCTTTGAGTAACAATATAGATATTCTGATAAAAAGAAAATATAAGGAAATCAGACCAGAGAGGATTCTTGATCTGTCATTAACAAATATTGAATTTATTGAATATGATGAAATTTTTGTAAAGCTAATAGATTATAGAGATATATGGCTTTCCAATTATGGAAGAGTGATACAGAAAAAAGATGATACATATGTATTAGTAAAACTTGGATATGACAGCAATGGTGCAGCCCGTTGTGTCGCTTATAAGGATACATATGTAGATGGAAAATGGGTATACAAGAAAAGCACAATCTATATTGCTAAGATGGTTGTTCAAGAATTTGTGGTTAATGCAGATATGCGGAGTAATGTGTTTATCTGGCATAAGGGAATGAATAAAGATGACAATTATTATAAACATCTGTATCCTCTGAACAAAGAACAGTATCGTATTGTAAAGACTCATTATATGGAAACAGGTGACGATTCAGAAGAGTTTATTGTTAAAGTAATGAATGATCGTAAATTTAAGCCGGATTATTGGAGTAAACCATCTATGAAACCTACAATAGCAGGAAAGGGTTATCGTGGTGGAGTAGGTGTTGATGTTACTTCTCGTGTTTATAAACGATGGTGCGATATGCTACAAAGATGTTATAATGCTAAATTCCATGCAAGAAATCCTCAGTATATGAATTGCTATGTATGTGAAGAATGGTTGAATTTCCAAAACTTTAAAATATGGTATGAAGCACATGATTATGGAGAAGAGTCACAAGATTTGGATAAAGATATTCTGATAAAAGGTAATACTATGTATAGTCCAGAAACATGTTGCCTTGCACCACATATAATTAATACGCTAATTATTAACGGTACAAGAGCAAGAGGCAATTATCCACTAGGAGTTTATTTTGACAATGAAAAGAATAAATTTCGTGCAAGTCTGGCAGTTAGTGGAGAACAGATTAAATTAGGATATTATGATACTCCAGAAGAAGCATTTGCCAGATATAAAAAGTACAAAGAAGATTTTATTCAAGACTTAGCGGAACAGTATAAAGAAGAAATTCCACATAAACTATATGATGCATTGATGAATTGGAAGATTGAAATTACAGATTAAAATAATTATAGGCATATCAGGGAGTACAATCCTTGGTATGCCTATTTTTTTACGTTTTATACGTCTGCTGCCGAGCGGTACTCTTTAATGTAAAACTACCGCCCCTATAAACACGTATATTAAATTTTAAGGACGAATAATATACACACGAGAAAATCTTCATATGGTACATAAAAAACCATTATAAAGCGAAATACAAGGTCTGAGAGGTGCTCTGAGAGCATGATATATTATCATAAAGGTTGATCTTCATCAGAAGGAACATAGACACAAATATCCTGTATTTGACAGTGCAGAATACGGCACAAGTCATTAACAGTCTTCATAGAGATGTCTTGATTATGTTTAAGACGATGCAAAGTGCTATGAGACATATGATGCTTACTTGTCAAAGTATACCAGTTTTCATTTGTTTTTTTTAATGTTTCCCAGAATGGGCTGTAATCTATCATGGCTGTTCCTTCAAAGATATTTGATATCATTACCATAAAATAGATTCTTATACTTGAATATCTTCGCAATAACGAATATAATGTAAGTATTACAGAAATGTGATAGTAAATACGAAATGTCGAACAAATTTGACAAAAAGAATTGCATATTACATATAGCAGTAGTATAATCAAATTGTGAATTTTATGTGAAATGTTTATGCAATTGAATACAGCATAGCCAGAGAAATTTGGTGACGCAAAACTACAGGGTCTAAGCGAATGTATGACAGCCAGTTGCAACTATGATAATTAAGGCATTGCTTTTCGGGGAATAGAAGCAGTGTCTTATTTTATAAAAAGAAACAGAGAAAAGAGGATGACAGAATGAAGAAGAAAGTGTTAGCTTTTTTACTTGCCAGTACGATGGTTATAGAACCATTTAGTGTGGCAAGTGCAGCGGATTTTTCTGATGGTACGAAACAAGAAGCAGAGGTACAATTTAGTGATGATGCAGAAGAAGTACCAGAAGTGGAGAATGAAACTGATGGTATGGATCAGTTTAGCACAGATGCTGTTGGTGAGAGTGAGGAATCAACAGAGCAAGGTGAACTGATTGGTGATAGTGTATATGTAAAATTTGAAAATGATACTGCTACTATTTCTGGTACTGGGGATATGTGGGACTATTATGATAATGGATATGATTATACCAATAAACATCAGAATCCTTTTATTGGAAAAAGTGGAATTGAGAAGATTATTATAGAAGATGGTGTTACTAGTGTTGGCAGTCGTCTATTAAATCAATATGAGAATAGTGGTAGTGTAGAAAACATTTCACTGGGAAAAGATATTAAGAGAATTGGAAAATTGGCATTTTCTGGTTGCAACAATATAAAGCAGTTTCTGTTACCGATTGGATTGGAAGAGATTGATGAGAGCGCTTTTGAATATTGGAAGAGTATTGATAAAATTGTAATACCTGATACTGTAAAGAATCTTGGTAAAGAATGTTTTTTAGGGTGTTTTAATTTAAATTCTGTAGAACTTTCCCAAAATTTAAAAGATATTCCAGAAGGAGTATTTGCTTCGTGTATTAATCTTTCAGAAATAGAATTGCCGACGACTTTGAAAAGTATTGGGGCAAATGCATTTTATAATTGCAAAAGCTTAACAGAAATAGGATTACCATCAGGAATAGAAAGCATTGGAGGAAGGGCATTCCATGATTGTAGTAGCTTGATGTCTATAACATTGCCCAAAACATTAAAAGCATTGGGTGATGATGTTTTTTGGAATTGTACTAATTTGACAACAGTGAATTTTGAAGAAGGATTTTCTTGTAACATTCCAATATTTACGTTTGAATATTGTTCAAATTTAGTAGAAATCACAATTCCAAAAGGAGTATCTAACATTGAGCGAGAGGTTTTTTTCAAATGTTCACGTTTATCAACAGTTATAATTGAAGGAAATACTACAAAAATAGATTCTAAAGCACTTAATGATTGCCCTAATTTAAGAACAATCAAAGGTTATGACTGCTCATATGCAAAAAAATATTATGATTCGTTAAACGATGATCAGAAAAAATCTATTAAATTTGAATCATTAGGTGAAGGTTCTCATCAGTTTACAGCAGAAAAAGTTCAGATTAAAGGACCAACCTGTACAGAAAAAGGAATAAAAGCTAACAAATGCAATATTTGCGGAGTAATAGATGAATCAAGTAAAGAAGAGATTCCGGCATATGATCATTGGTGGAATGATGGTGTAATTATAAAGCCTGCGACAAAAACTGAGGAAGGAGAAGCTCAATATACTTGTAAACGCTGTAATGAAACAAAGATAGAGAAGATTCCTAAATTGTCTTCTATAAAATTTCAAGTTTCTCAAGGTGAGCAAGGGTGGGATAATCATTATCAATATTCATTTTATTGTACATCTAACAAAGATATTACGTACTACGTAGAATATGTAAAAAAAGACAGTGGACAACCTGCATATGATAATACAAAACAAAATGGGAAGATTAGAGAAAATGGTGGCACATATATAAAGGTAAATATTACGGATGAAGATGCAGTAGATATTTATGTTTTTGCTACTGATAATACAAATGGTGATTATGTATGTGTAAAAGTAACGCCTAATAACAATAATCGTCCGCAAAAACCTGTAATAAAAGCGGGAGATGATATTACTGCTATTATTGCAGGAGATACTTTGACTTTAACGGGTACAGGTAGTACTTATAATAATGGTGATTGGTATGACAGTAAGAACAATATTAAACATATTATTGTAAAAGATGGTGTTACATCTATAGGAAATTGGTTTTTTGAAAGATTTGATTCTGTAAATACAATTAAGCTACCTACAACATTAACATCTATAGGAAGTTCAGCATTTTACGGATGTTATTCTCTACAAAATATAGTGATTCCAGAGGGAGTAACAGAGATTGGAAATTATCTTTTCAGTGAGTGCAGTAGTTTGAAAAGTATTTCTTTTCCGTCAACATTAAATACAATACCAGATTTAGGTGGTATAGGTGAAGATGATGGACTTAATATAGAAAATGTTATTATAAATAAAGGTATTAAGAAAATTGGAAATAATGCATTTGCGAATTTGAAGAATTTGAAAAATATTACAATACCAGATTCGGTTACAAGTATTGGTGAATATGCATTTAGAGATTGTACAGAATTAACAAATCTTCTATTGCCGGATTCTATAATAGAAATTGAAGGATGTGCATTTAGTAATTGTACATCACTTGATAAAATTGTATTACCAAATAACCTTACATCGTTAGGTAATGACGTATTTGAATATTGCAATGCTGAAATAACTTTTCCTTCAGGTTTGGAACGCATACCAGAATTAGGAATGAATGCCACAAGAAAAGTAAACATTCCTGAAGGTGTGAAAATAATAGGAGAAGATGCATTTTGGGCTTGTAGTAATTTGAAAGAAATAACATTACCATCAACAATTACAAGTATAGAAAGTGGCGCATTTTTTAATACATCTATATCTGGATTTAATTATCCTCAGAATATTGATAGCATACCTATAAATGCATTTTGTGGAACAAAATTAACGGAATTTTCAGTACCCCCAAAAGTAACAGAAATTAATGATGATGCTTTTTATAATTGTACAGATTTAGTAAAAATTTCAATTCCAGAATCTGTTAAATATATTGGAACTGATGTATTTAAAAATTGTCGTAATCTTACTATTTATGGATACAAGGACAGTGCAGCGGAATCATATGCGAAAGCAAATAACATTAAATTTATATCAGCAGATTACAAGGTAATATTCAAGAATAATGGACGTACTCAGAAAACAGAATACGTATTAGAAGGTGAAAACGCAACACCACCATCCCTAAAAGAAAAATCAGGCTATACACTTTCATGGGATGCTGACTATACCAATATCCAAGAAGATATGGTAATCAATGCAGTATGGACAAAAAAAGACAACGGTGGTGGTAACACCACAATCATCGTAAGCCCATCAGAAACAAATAAATACACCGTAACATTTAAAGATCGTGGCAAGATTGTTAAGACAGAAAAAGTAAAATCTGGTGATGCAGCAGAGTACCCATATATCAATAGAAATGGATATGAATTATCATGGGACAAGGATTTCTCAAAAGTTACCGCAAATATTACAGTCAATGCAGTTTGGACGGTAATCAAGCCTAATAAGATTACAAGCTTAACAGCAGAAGTTCAGAAAACTTCTATTGATCTGTCATGGGATAGAGCAGAGAATACAGATTATTATCTGGTATATCGTAAAACTACATCAGATACAGAGTACAAGCAGATTAAAAAGACAACAAAGATTCTCTGGACAGATGAAGATGTAGAACCAGGAACAGAATATTCTTACAAGGTAGTGGGTGTTTGTTCTGTAGATGGCAAGAAATATCAGGGTGCAGATTCTGATATAGTTACTGCTAAGATTGGCACACCGCAGATTGGAGATGTATATTCTGTTGGGGATCTCAAGTACAAAGTCACAGGCGCAAAAGAAGTAAGCGTTATTGGTCTGGCAAAAGAAGAAGTAGAGATTAAGATTCCATCAGCAGTATCTATCAGCGGAAAAGTCTACAAAGTAACTGCTATACAGGATAAAGCATTCTATCAGAATGAAGATATTGTAAGTATTGCAATTGGTAACAATGTAACCTATGTCGGTAAATATGCATTCTACCAGTGTCCGAATCTGGAAACCGTTAAGTTTGGCAAGAGAGTAGCAGTTATCAGCACATGTGCATTTACTCAGTGTCCAAACCTTGAGAATGTGACATTACCATCAAGCATAAGAAAGATTGGTGCAAAAGCATTCTACCAGTGTACATCTATTAAAGTCTTAAAGATTAATGGTTCTGCTCTGGAATATGTTGGTAAGAAAGGTTTGGCAGTCAATAAGACGGTAACATTGAGATTGCCGAAGAAAGTGTACACCAAATATAGGAAGTTGATTAAGGCAAGTGGTGTATATTTTAAGACAAAGTTTGTGAAGTTTTAATAAAGAAAGGGGAATAAACGTATGAAGAAAGTCCGTAAATTTATGATGGTATTGGCAACTCTGGTGTTAATGTTTGGCTTGACGAATATTGGAGTGTCAAAAGTACAGGCAGCAAATCCTTTTATACAGAAAAGTGCTACATACTATTTGTATGAAAATAAAATTACACATGGTGGCATTATCAGTATTTATGGTCAGGTTCCGAATGCTAAGATTACAAATTTGAAAAATTCCAATCCGAATGTTGTTAAACTTAACTTAAATCAAGAATATGGAATTATCGGGTACACGATTCTTAAAGAAGGTATTTCAAAAGTATCTTTCCGATATGCAGGAAAAACACTTACCCAAAAGATTACAGTGGTGAAATATGAATATCCTTGTAAATCATTTAAAATAGGAAGTACGAATTATACTAAATATTTTAAAAAATCCAGACATTTCAATCATAATAATCGGAAGAAAGATATTACAGCAACTATAAAGATAGTACCGAAAAAAGGATGGAAATTAACCAAGATAGAAGTACAGAATATGTATGATGGTACGAAGAAAGCTAGGAATAATTCCAAAATAAAGTTGTCTATTAAAGGAACGGGAACGGGTGTACATGCATATTTCAAGAATATAAAAACAGGAATTGTAGAAGAACTATTTCTTGGATATGGTGGAGGAAACTTCCCAAATGAAAATATTTATGATTGAGTAATAGGATTGCAGCAGTCGTTCGATAATTTCAAATTTTATCCGTATCGTGAAAATGGAATACATCCACCCCATACGGACACACGCCCCTTCTACAGAAATGTAAACCACCCGGGGGTATGTCTCCCCTATGTCCTGGTACTTCACACACTTCCAGAGCAGACAGCAGAGACAGCATAACACAGCACCAGAGAACACACAACACAATAAACAGTATTCCATCATGTGACTGCCAGAATACAAAAAGCTTATAAGCTTCTGACCATCCCACCAGACAGCATAGAGAAATAGCAAAGCCCCTATAGCTTGTGGAGATGGACAGAGAACACCAGACAGAAACAACAGCGGATCACAGGAGAAGATACAAAAGTATAACCGTCCAGAGATGGACACGACAATACACAACACACTTAATATAAAAAGGCTAGGAGAATCACACACATAATTCTCTTAGCCTTAATTTTTTCTGTACTGGATAGTATTACAAATAATAATATATAATAAATATCAGATAGTAAGAAACGCAATAATACAATTAGAATAATACAACAGAATCACCAGACACAACACCAAACATAACAGCACCAGAAAACAAAAATCCTCACAGAGACAGCACAGAACATTCACAGCAACACAATAGAAAGCTACGCCCCAGATAACAGAAAGCAGACACAGAAATAGCGCACAGATACAGGATAGCAAGAGATAGCAACAGACAACAGCAGATAGCAAATTGCTTTATGATCTGGCACACTGGCAGAGAATCATATAGACACTTGCTCAAGGTTCTGTCATTGCTCTGTTACCCTGTCAATGTGTCAAATGTGCCTTGCTTCATTCAGTCACACATCATCATATAACTGACATACTGATATACACTATTATATATAATACATATACCATACTGTGCCATGCAATACACACTATATATACCATACCTGCACACACTGTTATATATGATACTGTACAGCACATATATACTCATACGCTCATATACTCTGATACACCATCACATTATCTATTATTACTCCATAAAGACATACACATCATACCTGTATATGCGTCACCTTCTGCCATGCCTTATATTATAATCTATCATACATATAATAAGATTCAGAAGCAGGATAGACAACAGCAGACATACGGCAGAAGGACATAAAAAAGAAGCGGTATATTTCAACCGCCTCTGTATCATTCACCAAGGATATAATTGACTGCTTTCTCTGCTCGACTGCTTGCAGATACGATAAACTTGTTATCATTCTTCAAAACCTGTAACCAGTTCTGTATATATGCTGTTGAGTTCTTAAAGGTCTGAGGTGTTTCAGTTCCTAACATATTCATGAGTGAAGCACTTCCAATCTCTGCAACTAATTCCTCTTTTGAATAGGTTTCACTTCCAAAACTTGCAATAGCTCCTGTTTCCAATCTGTCGAGCCTGCTCTTATGTCCTGTGCTGTGTGTCAGTTCATGAAATGTTGTACTGTAATACTCATTGATATTTTCATACTGTTCTTTCATTGGTACAACTACTCTGTCACAGGATGGGCTATAAAAGGCTTTATTGCTTGGCAGTTCCTTGAAGTCAAGATGTTCACGATTCACATACATTGTGATGATCTTGTCTGCTTCTTCTATTGGCTCAACCTCTCTAAATGGTACTTCTAAAGGTTTCACACCTTCCACCTGTGAGATGTGAAAGACGTTGTAATATTTCAGTACAGGTATCTTTCTGACTTCCTTTTCTCCTGTCTCTTCGTTTGTTTCTTCTTTCTGATATATTTTCCAGAATACAACGATTTCTGACTTCTCACCTTTTTTAATATGTCCACCTAAGTCTGACCACTGTTTAAATGTTGCATATTCTCCAGAATGTTTCAGAAGAATCTGATTGATAATGCTATAAGGTTTCTTTGTAATTCTGTTGTATGCCTTTGTTCTGACTCCCGTCCAAGGGCGTTTCCAAGGGATGTTCCCTTTTTCCAGTTCTGCAATAATTCTATCTGTTACCATTTCATATGAGAACTGAATATCCTGTTGAAATAGTACGTCAAGTTAAAAAGTATATTCATAATAAGAATACATACCTGCAATCTGAAATTGATAATAAATATACTTCAAAGCGTATTATACCGTTATCATATAGTGAGCGAGAGTATGTTGAAAAATTAAAGTCTCAACTCAGGGATGAAGCACCGATTGATAAGCTTCTGGAATCGTTGGGAGCCACAGCGGAACAATGGGGAGAACCTGATCCACTGGATGAGAGTGAGGATTTATTTAAAGAGGAAGCATCAGATGATTTTGAGAACCAGGAATCAAATGGTGTTGCATGATATTTAACTTTGTTATACATCATATCTTACTGTACAAGAAGGGAAATATCAGATATAATAGACATAAAAATAACCAAAGATGGAGTGTGAATAAAATGAAAAAGAAAACTGTTAAAAGTGTACTTGCTGTTGTTACAGCACTTTCTATGATGTCATCTATAACAGTAATGGCAAAAGAGGAAAATAAAACAGCATCTCAAGAAGATTTCTTAAATGATTTAAAAACTGGTATTGAAAACAGATGGGAGATTAGTGACAATGGAGGAGATACTGCCAGTATGTCTAGTGATGAAGTTGTAAAATTTGACACTAATCTTGTTAATGCGGAATATGATTTATTGAAGAAATATAAGGACTGCACATTTGATAATGCGAAATTCACAATGTTAGCAGACGCTTATATTACAGCACTTGAGACTCAATTGAATGGAATAAAATATTATAAGGATTCCAACAGTGTTTATTTGCAATATTGGAATGCCGGATATAATGTGAGAGCTATTACATTTCCTGATTTTGTAGATTATTATGGATTGGATATTGATGATACGGCAAGCTTACAAGAATTTAGGAATACAAAAACAGCATTGGAGAGTGGCGTTGGCACATATACAGTTACTACTACGACAACAGATACATCAACCACTGATACCAGTGATGTTAATATGGGGGCAAATCAGCAGCCAATAGAAATTTATAATGATGATGGTGTTAAAATAACGATTACAGGATACGGAAAAACTCAGTATGGTAGCGCAAGACTTACAATGAGTGTTGTAAACTTATATCACAAAGATTTAACTATTACATCATCCAGTAACAGTATAATAGTCAATGGTACATCTGTGAATTGTTCACCTTATGGAGAAATTCAAACTGGTAAAACAGGAGATGTCCTTTTAGAAATGTATCCAGAACAGTTAAGCGGAATAAATGTTGACGATATCAGCACTATTGATTTTAAATTAGCTATTCGAGTTAAGGATACTTATCAATTAAAGGCTGAGACAAGTGATATTTATTTAACTGTAAATAATGGTATTGTATCTCAGAGAGTAGTTTATACAGATAAAGAAAATATCCAGAAAGTACAGCAATTATTAACTAACTTAGGATATAATTCAGGCAGTACAGATGGTGTTCCTGGAAAGCTTACAAATAGTGCAATTCTTCAATTTGAAAAAGATCATGGCTATGCAGAAAACACAGATATTACACCAGAATTAATTGCTCAGTTAGAACAGGCAGCACAGCAGTAATATAACGGAAGGGAACTAAAACAGTCATCCGCATAACCATCCCATCCCTCACAGAATCCATTCTATCCTGTAATTCCTTATATATAACTTTAAATTTCCAACGAAAACCATGCACCCTAACAACTTTACCCTTAAAGCATTATCGTTGAAATTTGATGGTTATTTCTTCAATATATTGTGAAGAAATGAGTATAAGATGACTGCTGCTACACTGATATCTATATCTGTTTTGTCAGAATCAAAAAACAGGTTGCTGAATAGACATAATCTATATTATAATACAAGCATAAGAAACTGAAATTTACAAAAATGAACAGGAGTGAGAGCAGTGCCAGAAATATCATTGTTTTACGGAATACGTGTTACCATGTATTATAATGATCATATGCCACCACATTTCCATGCAGAATATAATGGACAAAAAGCATTAGTAGATATTAATAACATTCAAGTGATTCGAGGTTCATTACCAAATAAACAACTTAGACTTATATTGGCTTGGTGTACTATCCATCAGGATGAACTGATGCAAAACTGGGAACTTGCAAAAGATATGAAGCCATTAAATAGAATTAATCCGCTTATCTAAAGGGGGAAATCATATGAACGAATATTTTCCAACAGTAGTACAGGTGATACCATTGGATAACTTTCATGTGCAGGTATTTTTTGATGATGGCAAGATTGTAGATTATGATGCTACAAAAGATTTGAAAGCAGAAATATTTAAGCCATTAAGAGATATTGATGCATTTAAGGAAGCTTGTACCGTTATGAATGGTACTCTTGCATGGGATCTTTCTGGCAACAGAGATGAGTCCGGTTGTATTGACATTGATCCGTTTACTGTATATGAGTTAGAATCCATTAATAATCTGATTGCTTGAATAATGTGATCACAATTTAATATGAGCAGCATGAAAGCCCTCGGGAGTTAATCCTGGGGGGCTTTTGGTATAGCCAAATCTGTTGAAGTATGTTATTATATGCATCAGTTCTCAGAATCGGGAATATTCAGTTGAGATAAGAAAGGACACAACAATCATATGAACATAGGAAACAATATAGGAAATATCATGAAGATCACAGGTGCATGGAACACCTTTAAGAGCAATCATCCCAAGTTCCCGGCATTCTGTCAGGCAGTTTCACGCAAAGGGCTTAAAGAAGGAAGCATTATTGAAATTGCGATCACTACTCCTGAGGGAGAGAAGATAGAGACAAACCTGAAAGTAAAGGACAGTGACCTGGAATTACTGAAACAGTTGTCTGACCTGAAAATGTGAAAAAGTTTACAAAAATTTTATTTGAATAACAGGTATAAATCTGCTATAGTATTCTATGTTGGTTAAGTTGATTATTATTCGTTCCCATATATAAGAATGATAGGTTCTCAAAAGAAAGAAGAGGAAGAAAATTGCGTAAAAAATCACATATTTTATTAGCAAGATACCTTGCGGATCAGATGCAGACCACAGCAAGCCTGCAGTCTCACAGAAAGGCTTTCTGCCTGGGCAGCATTCTGCCGGATATCAAACCGTCCTTTATCACCAGGAGACACGAGTTCTACGGAACATTTGAAGATGTCAAGAACCGGATGAAAGAACTGGCAGATATCAGACCGGATGAGAGTAACCAGAGAGTTTACTGGCGGCGGTTCGGCGAAGTGATCCACTATATGGCGGATTATTTTACCTTTCCTCATAACAAAACATATACAGGAAGCTTCAGCCAGCATAATCATTATGAGAAAGTACTTAAGAACAGACTGAAAGAATGTATACAGCAGGGAGAAGCACATGCATATCTGGAACCGGCCATCCGCTTCGCAGATTTCTCCACCCTGATCGATTATATCGAAGCTACTCATGAGAAATACCTCAACAAGCTCCGCAGCGTGGAAGAGGATATCCGCTTTATCCTGAATATGTGTTTTCAGGTAGTGCAGGGACTGATACAGATCTGCATTGGTAATAAGAACTTTGCAGGAGCCATTCAGGCAGCCTGACAGAGATACGTTAAGAATACAGGAAGGCTGTGTGGAAATCATATCCGCACAGCCTTCCTGCATTCTGAAATATATCTTTCTCACTGCTTGTTGCTTTTCGCAACTTCTGCAGGGGGACTTACTTGATTCGGTTAAAATGTGACAAAAAAATGAATTTTGGTCAAATCTGGAATTTACCTGCCCTGAGCTGTTGATTTCAAAAAATGATTATGCTAGAATAAAACAGGTTAATATTTCGGGATAATTCACTTATGAAATAACATAATAATGTGAAAAGTAATTTAGACAGTATGCCCTTATAAACAGGGGGTAAGGACATGCTCACAGTAAGAAGGGAGCAATTTAGATATATGAAAAACAAGTATCTTACCAGATTCTTATGTCTGACATTGATGTCAGGAATGGTATTATCCGGTCCTGCGTCCGTACTTGCAGCAGAGGATACTGCTGCGTATACAGCAGACGGTTCTGATTTCAGCGATTCCGGTGATTTTGATTCAGGATCAGAGGATCCGGCGCCGGCAGATCCGACTCCTGCAGAGCCAACACCTGCGCCGGTAGATCCGACACCTGCAGACCCGACTCCTGCACCGGTAGATCCGACACCAACACCTGCAGAGCCAACACCTGCACCGGCAGATCCGACTCCGACACCAACAGATCCGACTCCGACACCTGCGAATCCTACACCAACACCGTCTTCACAGATTACGAAGGCAGCCCAGGATGTGATCGACAGAATCAAAGAGTTGAACGCACAGACCATCACGCTGGAGAAGAAAGCCACTGTTCAGAGCATCCGCACTGCATATAATGCCCTGTCTGATACAGAGAAGGCACAAGTTTCTAATTATAATCTGCTGGTTCAGGCAGAAGCGACTATTGCTCAGCTGGAAGCGCAGAAGAACAATGCGAATACGAATAATCCATTTACGAGTAATACCAGTGCTGCACAGACCGGAACTCCGGTATATTATGCGTCCAATATCCACGCAGGTAAGGATTTCTATCTGGACAGCCTGAAGAATAACTACAATCTGACCTTCTCAGATGATTTCGCTTCTGTTATGGATGAGATCGAGAAGGAATATAAAGAGAAGAACAAAGTAGCAGATGCCAGCGATGTAAACGGCAGCAAGACCACCACATCTGCAGACAGTCTTCTGGTAAGAAACTGGCAGGATATCCTTGCAGTCTATGTATATCAGCAGAGCCAGGACGGAAAAACAGAATTTACCCTGGATTCTTCCTGCAAGAAAGACCTTGCGAAAATCTTTGCAGAGATGAACCCGATCGTAAGGGACAAGCAGGATATCACTCACGTTACATACGCTAATCGTAAAATCAACTACTATATTAAGAAAAATAAAATCGCAAAAAAGGATCGTACGATCCTTAAGAAATATGTGGAGACAGACTGCAAACTCCTCTGCGCGGTAGTAACAGCTGCCAACGGTTTTGTCCGCGAGAGCGTAGGAGATGATGTTTCCGAGGAAAGAGTAAATGTTATCTCCGCAGCCTATTCACTGGTTGGTAAAGTCGGTTACTTCTGGGGCGGCAAATCCACAGTGATCGGTGAAGATCCAGGCTGGGGAACCAGCGAGAAGGTATCAGCCGAGGGAAGCAAGAGCACTGGAACCATCCGCGCATACGGACTGGACTGCAGTGGTTTTGTCACCTGGGCAGTGATCAACGGATATCAGGATAAAGCAATGCAGGAAGCTGTAGGCGACGGAACTTCCGATCAGTGGGAGAAAGCAAACGTGGTAACTGAGGCAGATGCACAGCCCGGAGATCTGGTGTTCCAGAAAGGACCGGAAGCAGGAAGCGATAATCATGTAGGTATTCTCTGCGGTAAAACAGACGCAGGTGACTGGATCGCAGTACACTGCTCCTCCGGCAAGAATGGAGTAACAGTAGGCGAAGCATACAGTGCAAGTTTCCGTTACATCCGCCAGCCATCCTTCTACCCGACACAGGAACAGGTTCAGGAAATGCAGAGCAGCAGTACGGTAAGCATAACAACAGGTGATGCAGCAACTTCCACAGGAACAGATATCTTTTCTGCAAATGTGACAGTAAGCAATACTCTGCAGGATGCGATGAAGTCAAATACTTCCGACTCAACAGGATTCACAACATCAGAATCCACTGAGAAAACTTCCATCCTTCCGGATAAAATTGACTTGTCAAAAGAGAAAGTCGCTGTATTTAAGGCAAAATAAAATGTATAAAAGAAGAGAAAGTCATACAAAAAAGTCTGGCTTTCCCTTCTTTTTTCGTGTGTAAACTTTTTTATCTGTCAACTTAAACGATCAAGCAAAAACTGACGAATTTGCTTATTGGTCTGCGGAATATGCTTCAAAAACGAAAAAAATATTCGAAAATATGGAAACCCCTGGAGAGTACAAAAACCTGTGAGTAGATGGATATTTATATCATCAAAAGCATATTCGTTGAAGTAGGAATGGAACATAAAAGTTTATAATTTTTTATAAGTTTTCAGTAACGGTGTCATTAATCTATATGAAGGGATTTGAGAGAGATACGATCATGTAAAAGGTCAGGAAGCTGAACGCAAAAATACAGAAAGGGAACGTCAGAGAGCGGATTTTGCTGAAAAAGAAAAAATAAAGGCCCAAAAAGAGACAACAGAAGCACTTAAAAGAGTAGCTGAACTGGAGAAGATTTTGCAATGTAAAACTACGGAGGGTAAATAAGATTATCTTAAGATAGCCACAGACTGGCACCCATCCAGCCTGCGGCTCTTTCACCCACTATTTTTGAGTTGACTTTTTGGCACATTGCGCATATACTAACAGTAGCTAAGGAATGTGGTGAGATTCCTTGAAGCAAAACAAAAACCCTCAGAGTGCCAGCTCTGGGGGCTTTCTTGCTCGTTACGGTGAGCTATTCCGTTTAGACTGTTGCTGTCTATCGTCTGCTGTCCAGCCATTTGCATATGTAGTAGCTAACTACGCCTGCTATAACAGAGACAAGAAATGTGGTGAGAATTTCTTCCATGGAGTCCACCTCTTTTCTGCTGGAGGTTCGACAGCTTTTTGAGTATAACATGTTTTAGAACAAATTGGAATAGTAAAACCTGGCATGAGTTAACTGATAGAGGCAGTTAGGGGAGAACCCTCTGCCGGGACTGGTATTAATACTGAACAGGTCTGGCGGGGTCGCACCCCTGTCGGGAAAATAAAGAAACAAAATATGTTTTAAAAGTCCTCTAAAGAAAGTATAAAAATCTAATCAGGTCACAGACTGGAATCCGCTCAGTCTGTGGCTTTTTAGTCATGAATAATTATGATTATAATTGACTTTAATCGCGTTTTTGTTATGTACGGTCAAGTTTAATCCTGTTTATAGATGACTTGCAATTGTATTTCTATTATTTTAAGTCAATCATAATTACAAATATAGTTGACTGCGATTGCACTTTTATTATATAAGGTCAAGCTGAAGCATGTTTATAAGGCAGTTGGAGTCAGAACCGGTTGGGAGCACGCCTCAAGGACTGTTTTTGAGGCGCTCCCTTTATGAAATTAAGAAATTAAGAAAAAATATTATTGTTGTACTGCATGATGAGTAAGTGGTATAATAATACAAGTTTATATTGCAGAAAAAGCTGTTGTTCGTGAGAGGCTGGGAATAATGATTGAGTGGAAACAAATGACGATGCAGGAAGCAGAGAATAAAATGGAGGTGCTTCGGGAGATTTTTGATGTAGTCCGTCTCCTGAAAGGGAGTGATCTGAAGACTGCCGGAATGGAAAGTAAGCTTACGGGAAGAAAAAATCTTTGCCAGTGTTATGCTTTCTGGAATAAAGATAAAAGATGTGAGAATTGTATTTCCCTTAAAGCACTAGAGGAGAAGAAACAGACATCCAAAATTGAATTTCTTGATTCTGATATGTATCAGGTATTTGCAAGGTATCTGGAGATTGACAGTGAGCCTTATGTAATGGAAATGCTGAAAAAGCTGGACGAGAACACGCTGACAGATGAGGAAGGATATGAAAAACTGACGGAAAAGCTGACGGTATATAGCGAAAAGCTGTATAAGGATGTGCTGACAGGGGCGTATAATCGCAGATATTTTGAGGAAAAAGTCAAAAATATGTCTTTGAATGCCGGAATTGCAGTTATCGATCTGGATGATTTCAAATTGTTCAATGACACTTATGGTCATGATGGAGGAGACCTGGTACTGATAACCGTAGTGAATGTAATTCGGCATTATATCCGTCGTACGGATATTCTGGTGCGCTATGGAGGAGATGAATTTCTGCTGATCCTGCCCGGAATTGAGAAGGAAGTCTTTTCACAGAAGCTCCGTATGATCCAGGAGAAGATCCATGCGACGCATATTCCGGGTTTTAATCGTCTGAAGCTTTCAGTGAGCATTGGTGGAGCTATGTTTACCCATGGCAGATTGGAGGAAGCGATCACCAAAGCAGACAGACTTATGTATATGGCCAAGGGACATAAAAATATAGTAGTGACTCGGTGGGATCAGAAGAAAAATACAGATGAGATGGAAAAAAGGAACCGGCCCCAGCTTCTGGTTGTTGATGATTCTGAAATGAACCGAGAGATACTTAAGGAAATTCTGGGAAAAGAATACCGGATACTGGAGGCCTGTGACGGGGAAGAGGCTCTGAAGATACTGGAGCAGTATGGACCTGAAATCTCATTGGTTCTGTTGGATATTATTATGCCAAAAATGGATGGATTTGAAGTACTCGCCTATATGAACAGAGATAAATGGATCGAGGATATACCGGTGATCATGATTTCCAGTGAAGGATCAGAGAGTTATATCCGCCGTGCCTACGAACTGGGGGCTTCGGATTATATAAGCAGACCATTTGATGCTAAGGTGGTATATCAGCGGGTTATCAATATGATCAAGCTTTATGCCAAACAAAGGCGTCTGATCCATTTGGTAACAGATCAGATTTATGAAAAAGAGAAAAACAACCGTATGATGACCGGGATTCTCAGTCAGATTGTAGAGTTCCGAAATGGTGAAAGCGGGCTTCATGTGTTGCATATTAATATTCTGACTCAGCTTTTGCTGGAGAAATTGATGCGAAAATCAGAGAATTACGATCTTTCCTGGTCTCAGCAGCATATGATCGCCACAGCTTCCGCACTTCATGATATCGGTAAGATTGGAATTGATGAAAAAATTCTGAATAAACCCGGAAAGCTTACAAAGGAAGAATTTGAAGCCATGAAACAGCACACGATCATAGGTGCCCGGATGCTTGACAGGCTGGAAATGTATCATGATGAAGAGATGATGAAATATGCCTATGAAATATGCCGCTGGCATCATGAACGTTATGATGGAAAAGGATATCCGGATGGCCTGAAGGGAGAAGAAATCCCTATATCTGCACAGGTGGTATCACTGGCAGATGTGTATGATGCCCTGGTAAGTGACCGGGTATATAAGAAAGCATATTCTCATGAAAAGGCAATGGAGATGATCCTAAATGGAGAATGCGGAATGTTTAATCCTCTTCTTTTGGAATGTCTGGTGGAAATTCAGGATAAAGTACGCAAGGAACGTGGTATTAAAGATGTGAATGAATGTCTGGAATATCTGGAAGAGAGAAACAGATAAAATCCCCCTGAAAAGAGCCTAAACTCAGCGATGAATGGGTGCACATTTCTGTAGATCTGAATGGATTAAAATGGGAAGACAGAGTGATCGAGTTGAACGTGTAGCCTGCGGCAGTGGGAAATCAATAAATTTCTATCAGATCAGAAGGATGCAGAGAATGTTGCGGCTTTGAAAATAATAAATGGTCATTACAGAGATCGATTCATGAAATGCAAAAATATTTTGTGAAAAATTTTCCTGAGTATCTTGACAGGGAATAAATAATCCTTTATAGTATAGCACAGATTTGGTGTGTTACTGGACAGGCAGGCATTAACCGGTCATAAATGTTATTTCTTAATGTTTATGGGGGTTAGTGCCTTTTTTTGATGTATTTTATGTGGTAAAACGCGGAATAATCATATGTCAGAAGGTTTTAATCTCCCGGAAACAAGACGGTTTATTCGCACGAATAAGGAAAAGGAGACAAAAGAACATGAAAGACAAGATTTTTGGAGTTTTGCAGCGTGTGGGAAGATCCTTTATGCTTCCGATCGCAATTCTCCCTGTTGCAGGTTTGTTGCTTGGTATCGGCAGTTCCTTCACAAATGAAACAACTATCGCTACCTATGGATTGCAGAAGATCCTGGGAAGTGGAACATTACTTAATTCTCTTCTGATCATTATGAACAAGGTTGGAAGTGCTGTATTTGACAATCTGCCGCTGATCTTTGCGGTTGGTGTTGCCATTGGTATGGCAAAGAAAGAGAAAGAGGTTGCTGCTCTTTCTGCGCTGATTGCATATTTCGTTATGAATGTGGCTGTCAGTGCCATGCTTCTTATCAACAATGAAATCACAGCAGACGGTCAGATAGCAGCAGATGTACTGGAAGGAACCATTACCTCTGTATGCGGGATCCAGTCTCTGCAGATGGGTGTATTTGGCGGTATTATCGTAGGTCTTGGTGTTGCGGCACTTCATAACCGTTTCCATAAAATTGTGCTTCCGAATGCGCTGTCATTCTTTGGCGGCTCAAGATTTATACCGATCATTTCCACGATCGTATATATGTTTGTGGGAATCCTGATGTATTTTGTATGGCCGGTAGTTCAGAACGGTATTTATGCTCTGGGCGGTCTGGTAACAGGCAGTGGATATCTGGGAACTCTGATTTTTGGTATTATTAAACGAGCACTGATTCCCTTTGGGCTGCATCATGTATTTTATATGCCATTCTGGCAGACCGCAGTGGGCGGAACTATGGAAGTTGCAGGACAGATGGTGCAGGGCGGACAGAATATCTTCTTTGCGCAGCTTGCTGATTCTGCAAATATAGCACATTTCAGTGCGGATGCAACCAGATATTTCTCTGGTGAGTTTATCTTTATGATTTTTGGTCTTCCGGGAGCAGCGTTGGCTATGTATCGCTGTGCAAAACCTGAGAAGAAAAAAGCAGCAGGCGGACTTCTTCTTTCCGCAGCGCTGGCATGTATGTTTACTGGTATCACTGAACCGCTGGAATTCTCATTCCTGTTTGTAGCTCCGGCACTGTTCGTAGTGCAGGTGATCCTGGCAGGTGCGGCTTATATGATCGCACATATGCTGAATATTGCAGTAGGACTTACTTTTTCAGGCGGTTTCCTTGACCTGTTCCTCTTTGGTATCCTGCAGGGAAATGCAAAAACAAGCTGGCTGAGGATCATTCCGGTTGGTATTATTTACTTTATCCTGTATTATGTAATCTTTACATTTATGATCAGGAAATTTAATTTCAAGACTCCGGGACGTGAAGATGATGATACAGAGACAAAGCTTTATACAAAAGCTGATGTAAATGCAAGAAAAGAAGCCGGAAAGACAGCCGGTGCAGCTGTAGCAACCTCCGGTGATCCGGTAAGTGAACTGATCACCAGAGGTCTTGGAGGAAAGAAAAATATTGTAGATGTTGACTGTTGTGCGACCAGACTTCGTATCACAGTTGCAGAACCTGAGAGAGTTCGTGATGAACTTCTGAAACAGACAGATTCCAGAGGAATCGTAAAAAAAGGACAGGGCGTACAGGTTATCTATGGACCTCATGTAACTGTTATCAAGGCGAAGCTGGAAGAATATCTGGAGACTGCTCCCAACGAATTCGCAGATGAGACACCGGATAATGTACAGGTACAGGAAAATGCTGCAGCAGGAAATGCAGATGGACAGAACAGTGCAGAGGTTGAGGACAAAAATGCAGGTACAGCACAGTCCTTGGCACCTGTAAAAGAAGAAAAGATCAGAAAAACAGCAATCATTTACAGCCCTGTAGACGGAATCGCAGCAGATCTTTCTACTGCACCGGATGAAGGATTTGCAGGAAAAATGATGGGTGACGGTGCAGTGGTGACACCAACAGAAGGTACTGTATATGCACCTGCAGACGGTGAAGTTGAGTTTATTTTTGATACAAAACATGCTATAGGTTTCCAGACAGATTCCGGTATCCCTATGCTTCTTCATATGGGAATCGACACTGTAAAACTGGAAGGAAAAGGCTTCGAAATCCTGGTAACAGAGGGTCAGAAAGTGAAAAAAGGTGATCTGATGATGAAACTGGATTTAGAGTTTCTAACTGCTAATGCTCCGTCCATCACTTCCCCTATCCTTGATACTGAACCGGAAGACAACCAGAGGATCAGACTTCTGGCAAACGGTGAGATCAAGGCCGGTGAACCGTTGTTTGCGGTGGAGACACTGGAATAATATTGTTATAATATAGAAATAACGAAGTTAAACATGTCAAAAAACAGTTGGATGATCAAAAGAGATGATATCTTGATTATCTGGCTGTTTTTTTACGCATGTGAATTGAAAAGCATGACTTTTTGCAGGAGAAATCTGGGAATCAAAAATGTATCAAATTTGTGTGACGGGTAGGATTCTTATTCAAAATATGGTAAACTATATCAAACATGCTTTAAGGGCAAAGGGAAAATTGTTATAATGGCAATAAATTTTTATAGAGGGGATTATGACAGAGATGTACAGAGTTAGCAAGGTATTAAATAATAATGGTGTTATAGCCATTGATATGGATGAAAACAAGGAGTATGTGATTCTTGGCAAGGGTGTTGGCTTTGGGAAAAAGGTCAGCCAGCGTTTTGATAAGCCGGAGGGATGCACTACATATCGTCTGGAACAGGAGACAGAGCGTGGATCTGCGAAGGAACTGGTAAAGGGAATAGAGCCGGAGTATCTGGAGATTGCAGATGCAATTCTGACAGAGTCACAGAAAGTGTTTGGAGATTCCATAGACAGAGGAATTCTTTTTCCACTTGCTGACCATATTTCTTTTGCAGTCGCCAGAATCCGCAGAAATGAGCAGATCAGCAATCCGCTGACAGAGGATATCAAGGTTCTTTTCTACAGTGAATTTAAAGTTGCGGAAACACTGAAAACAATTCTGAGAGAAAGACTTCAGATAGAGATTGATGATCATGAGGTTGGATATGTGGCATTGCATATTCATTCTGCAATTGGTGACGAGAAGGTATCTGTTGCCATGCAGACTGCGAGAGCAGTGAGAGAGTGTATAGATATGCTCGAGAAAGCAACAGGTAAGCCAATCGATGTACTGTCACTGTCCTATAATCGCCTGATGAACCATATGAAGTATATGGTAGCGCGTGCATCTACAGGAGAGAAGCTGAATCTGGACATGAATGAATATATGCTGGATCAGTATCCCCAGGCCTATAAGGTTGCCACTGACATCTGTAAAAACCTGGAAGGATGTATTGGACATAAGCTGGATGAAACAGAGACAGGATATCTGGCAATGCATATCCAAAGAGTGTATAAGGATGCGGTATGATCCGACAGTTTCTTTTAGATTATAGTAATTTCCAAGTAAATAGTAATGTATGATTTGACCGCGAGCGCAATTTTATTATTTTCGGTCAAGTTGAAGCAGGTTTCAGGTTGACTGGGATTGCGCTTATGCAGTATATGGTCAAGTTGAAATGAGTTTTAGGTTGACTGGAATTGCGCTTGTATTAAATGAAGTCAAGTCGAAACAAGTTTCAGGTTGACCGCAATAGCACTTATATATAATAAAGTCAAATCGAATCATATTTATAGTTGACCGCAACAGCGCTTATATTAAATGAAGCCAATCCAAATCAGAATAATAGATGACTGGAATAGCACTTTTGTTATATGAAGTCAAGCCAGATTATATAATTAGTTGATCATGGTTATATTATTTGCAATTTAAGGTATACGCCTGATAGGGATGCGCTGGAGACCTGGACTGCATCGACTTGTTGTTGAGATTGAATAGGATGATTCTATTAAAAGCAAAAATACACCAGTCTACGAGAGATTTTTTTCTCATAAACTGGTGTATTTGTCTTATGGGATTTAATTTTTCGACAATGTATCTTTGAATTGTGAATAATTACTATCTTCTGTAATTTTCTCTACGTATGCATCATAAGCAGCTTGTAAACTATCATATTTCGTACCCTTATCAGCAATTTTTTGATAACTCTCAGCATTATACTGATGATCTGCAATTACCTTGTATAGTGTTGTTATTTTATCTCCGGTTCGCTCGGCAGTTGTTGACTCGGAAACATAGTATTCATTATCTGCTCTGCAGATAATGACAGGAATTTTTGTCCCTGTCGGAAAGTTACTAACGTTTACAGAAGTCCAGAAAAAATAACGTCTATTCTTATTCTTTCCACTGCCCAGATATGCCCAGGTACCGTTTTTTAGCAGACTATCATTTTTTATTAATGTTGAAATCGCAGGAACCATTGTTGAGCTTGTAGCGTTAGAATCAAGTTCAAAATTATTGTTGTTATTCAATGTGCTTTTCAATAATTTTGAATCATTAAGTGGTCCCATCAAATTTTCATTCATATTAAAAGGATGTTTCTTTCCGCCACTTTCTTTTCCACCTGACCATTTAAATTTCACACTGTATCCCCAGTGCTACAGGGCAGGGCGGGCATGGGGAATCAAGTCCCATAAGTGCCTTATAGCATTTCACCCCCGGCTGGAGATTGGGGTACAGCTGTTTAGCAGTGTCGTTATAGCTTAGGATATTATAGTCTTTGTCTATGCTGTAATATCCGGAAGAGTGTGTGTTCATAGTTTTTACTTCTGGTGTTTAATACTTTAAAGTATACTCTTTTTACCCCAAAATAGCAATAAGCAGCCTCTTTTTCGTTCCCTGTAAAATATCTTTAAGTAAAGTATATACTTTACTTTATATTTTATAATATTCATGCTATAATGATTTTGTAAAGTCATTACTTTCATTTTTGTTAAATATTTTGAAATATTAAGTATAATATATAAATTTAATTAAAGGAGGTTTTTACTATGGAAATTGGAGGCTTTTTCCCCTATCAACCTGTTGGCTCTGAGCCAAACAACTATGTGGAGCATACCTGCCCTGATCCCGGGGACACCGCTCATCTAATGTCCGGCCGTTGTGCCATTTATTACTGTCTGAGGGATCTGATGTTAACAGATCAAAAGCGTGTGGCATATCTGCCTTCCTATGACTGCGAAACAGTTCTGGGCTGCTTTGTAAAAGCAGGATATGAAATTCATTATTATGATTTTGACAAAAATCTTTCCCCTGTGTTTGAGGAAGAGATGATCCCGCAGATCAGTGTGCTCCTTGTCTGTGGATACTATGGTTATCCTACCTATGATGAGAACTTTGTCAAAAAATGTAAAGCCAGTGGCGTTTCTGTAATAGTGGATACTACCCATACAGCATTTTCTCCATTGCCGGCCTGTCCGGATTCTGACTATATTGCCGTCAGTCTCCGAAAATGGATGGGTGTTGCCTCCGGTGGTCTTGCCATCAAGCGAAAGGGCACCTTTGGCGTAAAACCTATTCCTATCAATAAAGAACAGTTTTCCCTTAGAGATCAGGCTCTTCAATCCCGAGAGACCTACGAGCATACAGGAAATGAGGACTATAATAAAGAAGGCAATGATGTTTTCTGGAAAGCGGAATTTATGCTTCGTGAAATTTTCGATATCCAGGAAGGGGATGAAGCTTCCCTTAAAACGATTCTTCATTATCCATTCCGGGATGCGATCCGTAAACGCCAGGAAAATTACCATTACCTTCTGGAACACCTGCCGGAACGCTCCGATATCCGCCCGGTATTTCCTTATCTTTCAGATGATATCTGTCCTATGTTTTTCCCTTTCTTTGTGGAAAATCGGGACGCCCTTATCAAGCATCTGGCAGACAGGCACATTCCGCCTAAAGTATACTGGCCTGTACCACCTTTTGTAAAGGTTGAAGACTATCCAGGAGCTCAATATATTTATTCCCATATCATGTCTGTCAGCTGTGATGAGCGCTTTAACACGGACGATATGCAGAAAATTGTAGAAGCCTTTGAAAACTATTAAAGATCTTAAAGCATTTTGAGAATATCCGTTTGATAAATCTAATCAGGCCACAGACTGGAAATCACCAGTCTATGGCTTCTTCATCTTCTCAGGTTGACATCCCATCTGTCGTTTGCTACACTAAAATCACATATCTGACAAAGGAATGGGAAGTATGAAGAAGAAAAAATTATAATCTATAAACCTGTTACTAATAATGGTAATCTTATGAAGAAAAAGTTGTTTGTCAATACTATCATAGCCGCATATAATGCACAGGCAGTTAATCCGGAATTGATGTTTGTAAAGCAGTCAGACAGAAATGCTGCACAGGAAAAGACTGTTTATTACACTCTTGACAATGTTAACTTCAATGAATCCCAGGAGCTTATTAAAAACAAACCACTTGAGTTCCATTTGAAGTGACAGATTCCAACCTGGTTGGTACTTCCTTTGCCGGAACAAACACAAAAGACCTGGAACTTCAATTGTACATAGAGTCTGATGATGGTAAAAAAGTTGAAGGAATTGGAGGAGAAAACACAAAGGTAAAAGAAATACATCTTCCGGTATATAAAGCTGGTGAAAGGCAGGCAGAATATGAAGATGGATATGTATATGTTAACAGTGAAAACGTATATGACTTTACCTTGAATGAACTACAAAACTATGAGAGTTATTTAAAAACAAGTGCAGGTTACAAGGGAAAGGTTACCCTGTATGCGAAAATTTCATGCAAGTACATTTACTACTGCACGGAAAAAGAAGCGCAATCCATTGCACAGATAAACATCTGTCAACGACAGCTCTTTGATCTGGATTGAGGTAAAAACTTTATAACCCCAAATTCTGAAAGCCTCAGACTGGTACAGTACAGCTACCCCGGTCCGGGGCTTTTGAAATGCGGAGATTATTGCCATGAGTATATTTGAGTATGACAAAGAGGAAGAAGAACAGAAACTTCAGGCAACTTATGAAAAGATTGGCGAAAAGCGAGGTGAAAAGCAAGGTGAATTAAAAAGGCAAAAAGCATAGCCATTTCGCTTGCGCAGGAAGGAGAACCTGTAGAAAGAATAGCAAGAACCCTTGGTGAAACGGAAAAAACGATTAAAGAATGGCTGGCTGAAACGCATTAAAATTGGTTCCGCAGTGTCATCAATTGAATGTTACTGTGGAACCTTTTTATATTCGTCTGCTATTTTAGCCGGGTAAGTTGGATTTTATCTGCGTATCCCTGACAGTTCGTCTTCTATCCACTTATCTGTGTTGAAGTTACTGTCAAAGAACCTGACGATCACGCCGTAAGGTTCTGTATCGCTGTTGAATGCGTTGGCTTCATCAGTGTCTACGTGCATTGCCAGGTGATAATTTCTGTGGACTCTGACTACTACATCTGCGTAGATAAGTGCGCGTCCGTAGCTTTTGGTCAGGACGAAGACTTCGTCATTGTCTTTGATATGCAGGGCAAGTGCTTCATCCGGAGTCATGTGGATGTGACGTTTGGCTACGATGACCCCTTTGGGGATTTCGATATCACCGCATGGACCGGATAAAATACAGCCGGGAGTTCCTTCGATATCACCGGACTGGCGTATTACGCTTGGAATCCCCAGTTTTCTGGTGTCTGTAAGGGACATTTCTACCTGCGTGTCGCTGCGGAAAGGACCGAGAAGTGCCATGTTTTCGAAAGTACCTTTCGGTCCTTTGACAGTTACTCGTTCCCGGCACAGATATTGTCCGGGCTGGCTTAATTCTTTGATAAAATGTGGTTTGCTTCCCTCTCCGAATAATTTTTCAAAATCTTCCTGCGAGATATGCAGATGTCTGGCAGAAGTTTCTATAGGTATTTTGATGCTCATTTATTACAATACTCCCTCAATATGTTACTTGTATATGTCTGTCCGACATCCTGTTGTCTGATGGGATACAGAGCAGTTATACTTACTTTTTAGTGTATCTCTTTAATTGGAAATATGCAATGTTTATCTTGTAAGAAGGACAATTTTTATTATAAAATAGTGTTAACTTATTTTTATCGGTTTACAAGGAGAAGTGTTCTGGGCTATAATAAGATACATTAGAATAACAGTTACTGTGAACGGAGTGAACAGTAACGAATAACAATTCTAAATGTGACAAAACAGAATGAAATAGTAATGTAATATCAGACTTATAGAATAATAACCAAGAAGGATTATTGAATGAGCAAAAAGAGATTTTCCGGGCTGCGTCTGATTCTTATGGTGCCTGTGGTGGTGCTTCTGTCCGGTGGACTGATCATCGGCGGAAGAGCTTTGCAGGAACCGGGGGAAGTAAGGACTCTTAAGAAGCAGGAGGTAGCGCAGACGGATGAAGGACATCAGGAGTATTATTTCGGCCTTCTTAATGAGGATGAACAGAGAGGCTACCGCGAGATCCTGGAAGGGATCAGAAGCTTTGAGGATAAATTTTATCTGTCTCTCTCAGGAGATAATGAGATAGACAGAGTGTATCATGCAGTGCTGAAGGATCATCCGGAGTTGTTCTGGGTACATAACCGGGAGAAAGTTTATAAGACGACTTATTCGGGCAGAGATTACTGTCAGTTTTCTCCGGGATATACTTATACAGAGGAGCAGAGACAGGAGATCACGCAGGCTATGGAGAATGCGTATCAGGAGGTGTTATCGCAGATTCCGGATGGTGCTGATGATTACACGAAGGTAATGACTGTTTATACTTATGTCATAGACAATACAGAATATGTGATCTCTGATGATGACCAGAGTATAGCAGGAGCTTTCTGGAAGAAACAGGCGGTATGTGCGGGCTATGCGGGAGCAGTGCAGTATCTGCTGGAGCGTCTGGATATCCCCTGTATTTATGTGGAGGGTGATGCTACAAACAGTACCCAGGGACATGCCTGGAATATTGTAGAGCTGAACGGACAGTATTATTATGTGGATGCCACCAATGGGGACCAGCCGGACTTTCTGGAGGGTGATGCCACGCTGCTGGCAGAGCATAAGACAACGATTTATGATTATCTGTGTCCGTTCCCACAGGAGTACGAGGAGAATTATACGGCCTCTGATGAGTTTCCTGTTCCTGTGTGTACAGCGACTGACATGAATTTCTATGTGAGAAACGGCGCCTGTTTTGATACCTATGACTGGAGCAGTGTATATGACCTGTGCAGACTGCGCATTGACAGTGATGCTGCGGTGGTACGCTTTAAGTTTGGCAGCCAGGGGGCTTATGATGAGGCATATATGGATCTGATCGACAGTAATCATATCCAGGATATCGCAAAATATTATATGGAAGTCCATGGGCTGTCACAGATTTCCTATCATTACGGCGTGATCGACAATATGAAGACCTTATACTTCATGTTCTGACGGGGTTAGTTCAGTTGAGAAGACTCCCGCTTCTATCAGTGAGTTGATTATAAACTTATCTCAGTGGTAGTCTGATTTCCGACTGAAATAAATGCCCCGCGAGGATGTGCAGCGGTTCTAAGAGAAATGTGTCAGTTGATGATAAGGAACGCTATAAATATATAACTAAAAGGAGTGACTGAAAATTATGGTTAATATGACAGATATATTTGGAAATGCGCTGAGTATTGCCGGGAGTTTTATGGATTCAGATCTGGTGAATCGTTTTATGATGGTAATATTTGCAGTGATCCTTGTGTTTGGAGTGCTGAACTGTATTCTGGGATACAGGCTTCTGCGTTTCTGGATGATGCTGGGAGGTTTTCTGGTAGGCGGCGGTCTTGCGCTGGTGGTTGTACATACAATGGGAATACAGGAGAAATCAACAATGCTGATCGCAGCACTGGCGGCGGGAGTTGTGTTCGCAGTGATCGCATTTCTGATCTATAAGGCAGGTGTGTTTATCCTGGCAGCAGGTATCGGCTGGGCGGCCAGTATTTATTTCCTGCATCCTACCAGCTCTGCAGTATTTTTTGCATGTATTCTGATCGGCGTAGCTCTTGGTTCCATGGCAGTGAAATACTGCAGGGAAGTGCTGATCGTGGCTACAAGTCTGATCGGTGGTATTATGGCAGGGGTTTCCCTTGCGCAGCTTGGAAATCTGGCAGATATCCCCTATGGTCTGGGAATGAGTGTAGGGTTTGCGGTTCTGGGTATGCTGATCCAGTTTGCCATCAACAAACCGGTTTCTGATGAAGAGAATGAAGAACCGGTTGATGAAGAAAACACTGAGCAGATTTACAGGCGAAATCAGGAACTGAGACAAGACCAGAGTTTTGAGCAGTCTCAGGACAGAGACAGGGAGCAACTTTCAGGAAGAATAAACAGAAAAACGAGAAAGTAACCTCACATGAACATTGGCGGACTGCGGTGGTCGAATTAGAGCAAAATATACCGCAAATCAGGAAGAAATGTATGCCACAGGACAGAAAGGACAGGCGAGAGAAGATGGCAAAAGAAGCTAAGACAAATGCAATGAGAATGCTGGACAGACAGAAGGTTAAATATGAAGCGTTCTCCTATGAATGTGATGAATTTATTGACGGGATCCACAGTGCGGATAAGATCGGTGCACCCTATGACCAGTCTTTTAAGACTTTGGTAATGGAAGGAAAGAGCGGCGGTTATTTCGTTTTTGTAGTTCCGATTGAAAAGGAAGTTGACCGTAAGGCGGCTGCAAAGGCTGTCGGTGAGAAGACAGTGGACATGATCCATGTGAAGGATATCACAAAGATTACCGGATATGTGAGAGGCGGCTGCAGTCCGCTGGGAATGAAGAAACCTTATCCTGTTGTGTTTGATGCATCTGCAGGAGAATTTGAAGAGATTTATGTGAGTGGCGGCCGTATCGGACTGACACTGAAGGTTCCTCTTGCTGATCTGCTTAAGGTGACAGGCGGAAAGCTGGCGGATATTATCATGAAGACAGAATAAAATAACAGGGTACGGCTAAGCCGTACCCTGTATTTTATTCTTTAGTTATCGGAAGCGTCCTCTTCGTTGATCTCGAATACGTGACGTTTCTTAGCCATCTCATCACTTGCCAGATATTCATCGTAAGTAGTGATCTTGTCGATCATGGTTCCGTTTGGAAGGATTTCCATGATACGGTTGGCTGTTGTCTGTACGAACTGATGGTCATGTGAAGTGAAAAGGATAACACCCGGGAATTTGATCAGACCGTTGTTCAGTGCTGTGATGCTCTCCATGTCGAGGTGGTTGGTTGGCTCATCAAGGATGAGAATGTTTGCACCGGAGATCATCATCTTGGAAAGAAGACAGCGGACTTTCTCACCACCGGAAAGAACGCGTACACGTTTGATGCCGTCTTCACCGGGGAAGAGCATACGTCCGAGGAATCCACGAACATAAGTAGCATCCTTGATCTCAGAATACTGTGTCAGCCAGTCTGTAATAGTAAGGTCATTATCGAACTCTGCAGTGTTGTCCTTAGGGAAATATGCCTGGGAAGTGGTAACACCCCATTTATAATTTCCTTCATCCGGTTCCATTTCACCGACCAGGATCTTAAACAGAGTAGTGATTGCCTGTTCGTTGGCACCGACGAAAGCTACCTTGTCATCATGTCCGAGTGTGAAAGAAATGTTATCCAGAACTTTTACACCGTCGATGGTCTTGGAAAGGTTCTCTACCATAAGGACCTCATTACCGATCTCGCGGTTTGGACGGAAGTCGATATATGGGTATTTACGGCTGGACGGACGCATATCGTCAAGCTGGATCTTTTCCAGGGCACGCTTACGGGAAGTCGCCTGTTTGGACTTGGAAGCGTTGGCGCTGAATCGGGAAATAAATTCCTGAAGTTCTTTGATCTTCTCTTCTTTTTTCTTGTTGGCTTCCTTCATCTGTTTGATGAGGAGCTGGCTGGACTCAAACCAGAAGTCGTAGTTTCCGGCATAGAGCTGAATCTTGCCGTAGTCGATGTCTGCTGTATGAGTACATACTTTATTTAAGAAGTAACGGTCATGGGATACAACGATGACAGTGTTGTCAAAGTTGATCAGGAATTCTTCGAGCCATTCAATAGCCGGCAGGTCAAGGTGGTTGGTAGGCTCATCCAGAAGAAGGATGTCCGGATTACCAAACAGTGCCTGTGCAAGAAGAACTTTGACCTTCTGACTTCCTGTAAGGTCAGCCATCTGGGAATAGTGGAGATCGGTTTCAATTCCAAGACCATTCAGAAGAGTAGCAGCATCAGATTCTGCTTCCCATCCGTTCATCTCTGCAAATTCACCTTCCAGTTCGCTGGCACGGATACCGTCTTCATCAGTGAAGTCCGCTTTTGCATAGATAGCATCTTTTTCTTTCATGATTTCATACAGTCTCTTGTTACCCATGATAACAGTATCCAGAACTGTATATGCATCATATTTGAAGTGATCCTGCTGCAGGAAAGAAAGACGCTGGCCAGGAGTGATAACAACGTCACCGTTGGTAGGCTCTAACTGTCCGGAAAGGATTTTAAGGAATGTGGACTTACCGGCACCGTTTGCACCGATGAGACCGTAGCAGTTGCCCTCAGTAAATTTGATATTTACATCTTCGAAGAGGGCCTTTTTACCTACGCGCAATGTAATATTGTTTGCTGAAATCATATCATACCTCTTTTTCGTGAAATTATTGTTTTGCAGTAACTGTCCGGCAGATTGTTTATGGAAAACGTATCTTTCGCAGGAAACAGTTACATTATTTCCTATTATATAAGTTACAACCGTTTATCATTGTACCGTAAATTGGGAAATTTGCAACTGTTTTTTGCTTTTTTGGGTTCTTTTATTTACAAAAAAAAGAAGCACTGTTATAATATAGAATAAATATAGCCTCTTGACGGACAGAAATATGAGGCATTGATATGACAGAAATAACGATTACTGTTTCCATTGTTTTATGCAGAACAGCGATGTGGACAGTAAAGGATAATTAATTTTAGAGAGGTTGCAAAGACTATGTTTATTACAAGAGAGTGCGATTATGCAGTTCGAGTGGTACGTGCGCTTTGGGGAGAGAGCAGACTGAGCGTATCCGATATCTGTGAGAAAGAAGCGATCACAGCTCCTTTTGCCTATAAGATCCTGAAGAAACTTCAGAAGGCAGAGATCGTGAAGGGATACAGAGGCGTACATGGTGGTTATTCTCTGAACAGGGGACTGGATGAGTTGACTTTATATGAGGTTTATTCGGCGATTGATCCGGATATGTTTATCATCGAATGTCTGGATCCGAAATATAACTGTGTCAGAGACGGACAGGATGGATTGCCATGTCTGGTACATAGAGAATTGTTATCTGTACAGGATGAACTGATAAGTCTCCTTAAGAGAAAAACAATACAGCAGATCATGGAGGAGGCGTAGCGCCTCCTTTTTTTACTGATATACTGAATAAACTGCAGAGCAGTTGTCCGGTGCAGAGCTGCGCAGCGAAGCGGATGATTCTATCTGCCTGATTTGTCCGAAATTTAGCATATCTGCATAATGTTAGTTATAAGCAACTTGAAAAATGCACATATTTGCTACTGAAATAACAGAAAATCCCTGCTTTGTACCTTATAAGATACAAAATATGTCAAAACAAATTGGACACAGGCAGAAGATTATGTTATAATCTACAATGAAATTTGAGGTATATTTTACTTATGCCTTGAAATAAATAATTAATTTTCATCAACCTTTAAGGAGGAAAAACAAACTATGGCAAGAAAGATGAAAACCATGGATGGTAACCATGCAGCTGCTCATGCTTCATATGCATACTCAGATGTAGCCGCTATTTACCCGATCACTCCTTCATCTGTTATGGCGGAAGCAACAGATGAATGGGCAACCCAGGGAAGAAAGAACATTTTCGGACAGGAAGTTCAGGTAACTGAAATGCAGTCTGAGGCTGGTGCAGCAGGTGCTGTACACGGATCTCTGGCAGCAGGTGCTTTAACAACAACATATACAGCATCTCAGGGTCTGTTACTTATGATCCCGAACCTTTACAAAATTGCTGGTGAGCAGTTACCTGCAGTATTCAACGTATCTGCACGTGCACTTGCTTCCCACGCACTTTCAATCTTCGGTGATCACTCCGACGTTATGGCCTGTCGTCAGACCGGATGCGCAATGCTCTGCGAATCTTCTGTACAGGAAGTTATGGACTTAACACCTGTTGCTCACCTTGCAGCAATCAAAGGTAAAGTTCCGTTCATCAATTTCTTCGATGGATTCCGTACATCTCACGAGATTCAGAAGATTGAAACATGGGATTATGAAGATCTGAAGGATATGGCAGATATGGATGCAATCGCTGCATTCCGTAACCATGCTCTTAATCCGAATCACCCATGTCAGAGAGGTTCTGCTCAGAACCCTGATATCTTCTTCCAGGCAAGAGAAGCATGTAACCCATATTACGATGCTCTTCCGGCAGTAGTACAGGAATACATGGATAAAGTTAACGCTAAGATCGGTACAGATTACAAATTATTCAACTACTACGGAGCTGCTGATGCAGAACATGTAATCGTTGCTATGGGATCTGTAAACGATACAATCGAAGAAACAATCGATTATCTTGCAGCAGCAGGAAAGAAAGTCGGTGTTGTTAAAGTTCGTCTTTACAGACCATTCTGTGCACAGGCACTCATCGATGCAATTCCGGATTCTGTAAAACAGATCACAGTTCTTGACAGAACTAAAGAGCCGGGTGCACTTGGCGAGCCACTGTACCTTGACGTTGTAGCAGCATTAAAAGACAGCAAATTTGGCGGCGTAAAAGTATTCTCCGGACGTTATGGTTTAGGTTCCAAAGATACTACACCTGCACAGATCGTAGCTGTTTATGAGAACACTGCTAAAGAGAAATTCACAATCGGTATCGTTGATGATGTTACTAACCTTTCCCTTGAGACAGGTGCTCCGATCGTAACAACTCCTGAAGGAACAACAAACTGTAAATTCTGGGGTCTGGGAGCTGATGGTACAGTAGGTGCCAACAAGAACTCCATCAAGATCATCGGTGACAACACAGACATGTACGCACAGGCTTACTTTGATTATGACTCCAAGAAGTCCGGTGGTGTTACAATGTCCCACTTACGTTTCGGTAAAAAACCGATCAAATCCACATACCTGATCCACAAAGCAAACTTCGTAGCATGCCATAATCCATCCTACGTAAACAAATACAATATGGTTCAGGAACTTGTTGACGGTGGTACATTCCTCCTTAACTGTGCATGGGATATGGAAGGTCTTGAGAAACATTTACCAGGACAGGTAAAAGCTTTCATCGCTAACCACAATATCAAATTCTACACAATCGACGGTGTTAAGATTGGTATTGAAACTGGCATGGGACCAACACGTATCAACACAATCCTTCAGTCTGCATTCTTCAAACTTACAGGAATCATTCCGGAAGAGCAGGCAATCGACCTTATGAAAGCTGCTGCTAAGGCAACATACGGACGTAAGGGTGATGATGTAGTACAGAAGAACTGGGCAGCTATCGATGCCGGTGCTAAACAGGTTGTTGAGATCCAGGTTCCGGAAAGCTGGAAAGATGCTGAGGACGAAGGTCTTCATATGACTCATGCAACAGAAGGACGTCAGGACGTTGTTGATTTCGTTAACAATATCCAGGCTAAAGTTAATGCTCAGGAAGGTAACTCCTTACCTGTATCTGCATTCAAGGATTATGTAGACGGTACTACACCATCAGGTGCAGCTGCATATGAGAAACGTGGTATCGCAGTTAACGTTCCTGTATGGAATCCGGAAAACTGTATCCAGTGTAACAGATGTGCTTATGTCTGCCCGCACGCAGTTATCCGTCCTGTAGCTCTGACAGCTGAAGAAGCAGCTAATGCTCCTGAAGGCATGAAGACATTAGACCTTACAGGTATGAAAGAATATAAATTCACAATGTCCGTATCCGCACTTGACTGTACAGGATGTGGTTCTTGTGTAAACGTTTGCCCAGGTAAGAAGGGTGCGAAAGCACTTGCTATGGAAAACCTTGAAGCAAGCGCAGACGAGCAGAAATACTTTGACTACACAGTTAAACTGCCGGTTAAAGAAGATGTTATCGCTAAATTTAAAGAAGCAACTGTTAAAGGCAGCCAGTTCAAACAGCCTCTGCTTGAGTTCTCTGGAGCTTGTGCAGGATGTGGTGAAACACCATACGCTAAACTGATCACTCAGCTGTTCGGTGACAGAATGTACATCGCAAACGCAACAGGATGTTCTTCTATCTGGGGTAACTCCTCACCATCTACACCATACACAGTAAACGCTAAGGGACAGGGTCCTGCATGGTCCAACTCTCTGTTCGAAGATAACGCTGAGTTTGGTTATGGTATGCTTCTTGCTCAGAGAGCTATCCGCGATGGCTTAAAAGCAAAAGTTGAAGACGTTGTTGCTAACGGAACAAACGAAGACGTTAAGGCAGCTGGTCAGGAATGGCTGGATACATTTGCTGTAGGTGCTACAAACGGCGCTGCTACAGACAAACTTGTTGCTGCTCTTGAAGCTTGCGGATGTGACAAAGCAAAAGAAATCCTTGCTCAGAAAGATTTCCTGGCTAAGAAATCCCAGTGGATCTTCGGTGGTGACGGATGGGCTTACGATATCGGATTCGGTGGTGTTGACCATGTTCTCGCTAGTGGACGTGACATCAACGTTATGGTATTCGATACAGAGGTTTATTCTAACACAGGTGGACAGTCTTCCAAGTCTACACCTACAGGTGCTATCGCTCAGTTCGCTGCAGGCGGTAAAGAGACTAAGAAGAAAGATATGGCTTCCATCGCTATGAGCTATGGCTATGTATACGTTGCTCAGATTTCCATGGGTGCTGACTTCAACCAGACTGTAAAAGCTATTGCAGAGGCTGAGGCTTATCCGGGACCATCTCTGATCATCGCTTATGCTCCATGTATCAACCATGGTATTAAGAAAGGTATGGCAAAAGCTCAGACAGAGGAAGAATTAGCAGTTAAGGTTGGATACTGGCATAACTTCAGATTCAATCCTGCAGCTGAAGGAAACAAGTTCTCTCTTGATTCCAAGGCTCCGAGCATGGAAGATTATCAGGCATTCCTTGACGGTGAGGTTCGTTACAACTCTCTGAAACGTCAGAATCCTGAGAAGGCTGCAAGACTGTTTGCTAAGAATGAGGCTGAGGCTAAGGCTAGATTTGAATATCTGCAGAAGCTGATCGCTCTTCATAGTGCTGAATAATCTTTTCGGTTTTTGAACGATTGATAAACAATAATATAAAATAAATAGATAGAGCTATTTATAGTGTCCAGACGATATATGGGCCGCGGTACTTTTTGTATCGCGGTCCTTTTTATAAGGGACGTCAGAAAATGAAATAACTTCTGGGGCTCAGTCTCGGAACCATTGAATTTCTAAGCATTTGAAAAGCCACTAAAAGCATTCAGAAATAGCTCAAACTCGCCTGCGGCTCAGACAGTGAGCGATTTCTGAATAACGCGGCTTTCCAAATACTAAGAAATTCAATGAACCCTCAAAATTCGCCCCAGAAGTTATTTCATTTCCTGACTGGATGCTGGCTGATTTAAATACTTTCGTTGTTTTTAAACAATAAAATAATGTTGACCATAAATTTGACAAGTATTGGATATTTGTCTATAATCAGTGAGAACTTTATAACTCGGTTTAGAATGATAGAATATAAAGGAGCGGTTATGAGGAGATTTGTGAGTAAGGATAGTAAGAGGGATTTCTATATATTATATACGCTGGTTTTTGGGGTTATTGCGGGGTTTATTTATTATCAGTTTGCGGGGAATGGGAAGTCTTTGGTGTGGAGTCACGATGGGATTCCGCAGCATTTGAATTCTCTGGCGTATTATGGGCGATATCTGAGGGAGGTTCTGCATACGATTTTTGTAGAGCATAAGCTGGAATTGCCTATGTGGGATATGAATATTGGGTATGGTTCGGATATTCTTACGACTCTGCATTATTATGTGATCGGGGATCCGCTGACTTTGTTGTCTGTGTTTGTGCCGGCGGATAAGACGGAGGTTTTGTATGAGGTTCTGATTTTTCTGAGGATTTATCTGGCGGGGATTTCGTTTAGTATTTTTTGTTTTTATCATAAGAATCCGAAGCAGGCGACGTTTATGGGGACGTTGATCTATATTTTTGCGGGATGGACGATTTATGCGGCTATGAAGCATCCGTATTTTTCCAATCCTATGATTTATCTGCCGCTGGTTCTGATGGGGATTGATAAGATTTATAAGAGGGAGAAGCCATGGCTGTTTATCTGGGCGACTGCGGTTTCGGCTATGTCGAATTTCTATTTCTTTTATATGATCTGTATTTTTATGTTTATTTATGCGGCTTTCCGGTATTTTGCGATTTTCAGTGAGAGAAGTGTGAAGGATGTTCTGGGATGGCTGGTGAAGTTTATCGGCTATTATGCGGTGGCTTTGATGATCGCGGCGGTTATTTTTCTTCCGGTGATCATGACGATTTTTGGTACGGACAGGTTTCAGGCTGAGAATTATGTGCCGCTTTTATATGATAAAATTTATTATGAGAAGTATCTGGGTGATCTGATCGGGGAGAATATGATCCAGTGGGGGGTTGCCGGGTATTCTGCTGTTGCTATGGCGGGTGTGTTTGTGCTTTTCTCCAGGAAGAAGAAGTATCTGGATCTGAAATTAGGATTTGGGCTGTTGAATCTGTTTTTGCTGGTGCCTTTTGCAGGGCATGTGCTCAATGGTTTCTCTTATGTGTCCAACAGGTGGATCTGGGCTTATGGGATGATGATCGCGTATATTTTCGTGAAGGCATATCCTGAGCTGTTTACTCTGACTGTGAGGGAAAAGAAGAAGATTTTTGTCATGACGGTGGCGTATTGTGTGCTGGCTCTGTTTGCGAAAGCTGCCAGAACGCAGAGAAATATGGCAGGTGTGCTGGTTCTGGTATTGGCTGTGTTTACGGTTACTTCTTTTAGAAATATTTTTCTGCAGGGGAAGTATATGTGCGGGCTTCTCAGTGCTTTGCTTGTGGTGAGCATTATGTTGAATGTTTCTTATCAGTATTCTTATGAGAAGGATTATCTGTCAGAGTTTGCAGCCGAAGAGGAGTCGCTGGATAAGCTGGAGTCGAATACGGATAAGGCGGTTCTTGCTGCCGGGGATTCAAGTGTCTATCGTTATGACCAGTATGGGGCATTGCCCTATGATAATACTTCTATGTATATGGGTACGAACAGTACTGCTTATTATTTCAGTCTTGCAAACAGCAGTATCAGTGATTTTTTCAGTGAAATGTATCTGAATACGCCATGGGAGCAGCATTATGAGAACCTGGACGGAAGGACGATTCTGGACAGGCTGGCTTCTGTGAAATATTTTGTGATAAGTGGTGATAATTTCCGCTATCTTTCCTATGGATATAATAAAGAGAAGGGCTCTGCAGGAAAGGGAAAAAGTGAGTGCAGGGCTTATGAGAATGAGAATGCACTGCCTCTGGGTTATACTTATGACAGTTATATTCCTGAATCGGAATATGAGAAAATGGATGTGGTAAAAAAGCAGCAGGCTTTGATGGACGGTGTGGTGCTTGAGGAGAGTACACTGCCTGAGGCATCTGTTGATGCTGATAATGAGAATATCCAGTATCGTATGGAGACAGGGGATGGTTGTGCTCTGTCTAAGGGAGCAATCAGGGTGACGAAGGAAGGGGCGCAGCTGAAGCTTGTGTTCCATGGTCTTACGGACAGTGAGAATTACCTGATCGCAGATAATCTGGATTATGACAGTCTTTCACCGAGAGAACTGATTGGTAACAGTCAGTGGAAGAAGATGTCTGAGTATGACCAAAATAAGGTTCTTGATGAGGACAGCCGGTGGCGATACTGGAAGGAATCAAAGGAAGCGGCTATGACAGTCAGCTCCAATGATGTGACCAAGACCATAAAGATTTTTACGGATAAGTATAATGCCTACAGTGGACGGCATGATTTTCTCTGCAATATGGGATATTCCAGATCAGGAGTTCGTACTATGACAATCACCTTTGCCAATACGGGTGTTTATACCTATGATAAATTAAGGGTTGTGAGTCAGCCGGTGCAGGGGATTGAGGAAAAAACTGTGAAGCTGGGTGAAGAAGCTCTCGAGAATGTAAAAATGGGAACGAATGAGATTACAGGGGATATCAGTGTTTCCGAAAAGAAAGCTCTTGTGTTGTCTGTTCCGTACAGTAAGGGATTTACGGCTTATGTGGACGGGAAAGAAACGAAGCTTCAGAAGGCGAATACCATGTTTATGGCTCTGGAACTGGAACCTGGTTCACATGAGATACGCCTTACATATTGCACACCTTATCTGAAAGCGGGAATGCTTCTTTCTGTTCTGGGGCTGGTTATATATGTAATGCTAGTGTTTAAGAAGAAAAAGTAATCCAAATTCCATTGCTTCAGGAAAGTCTGGAATGAATTTGAGTCTCGTTACTGAGAACGAAGAGAACAGTAATATACGTGCTACTATCCTGTGAAGTGTTTGACACACTGGAGTATGCAGATTGTTGGAATGGACATTTCTGTAAATTTGTGTATAATAAAGTAGAAATAAGAATTGCAGGAGCTGTAAAGTGCTTAGGAGCAAAATACCTTTTGCCCCTGACATTATAGAAAATATTTATAGGAATAACAGACAGTGAATGAGAAATTGGTCTGTTGTAAATGAATGAAACAAAATGAGGAATGACATCATGAGTAAATTATCAGTGGTACTTCCGGCATATAATGAGGAGCTGATGGTTGGGAAAACCTGTCGGGTGCTGGCGGAAGTTCTTACAGAAGCGAAGATTCCCTATGAGCTGGTGGTTGTAAACGATGGTTCCGTCGACCGGACATGGGAAGAAATTCAGAAGGCAGGAGAGAGGGATGCGAATGTGACAGGCGTTCTTTTTTCCAGAAATTTCGGAAAGGAAGCAGCGATTTTTGCAGGACTGGCGCAGGCCTGTGGAGATGTGGTGGCTGTCATGGACTGTGACCTGCAGCATCCGCCGCAGACGCTTATTGAGATGTACAGGCTGTGGCAGGAAGGCTATGAAGTGATCGAGGGTGTGAAGGCAGACAGAGGAAAAGAGGGCTTTTTACATAAAGAATGTGCCGGATTTTTCTATGATATCATGTCTAAGGCAACTAAGGTAAATATGAAGGATGCCTCGGATTTTAAGATGATGGACAGGAAGGCTGTGGACAGTATTCTGTCTATGCCTGAGAGGAATATGTTCTTTCGGGCTACCTCTTCCTGGGTGGGATATAAGACTACCAGTGTGGAATTTGAGGTGCAGGAGAGAGAGGCCGGCGTTTCCAAGTGGTCTCCGTGGTCTTTGGTGAAATATGCGTTCACAAATATAGTGGCATTTACTACTTTTCCGCTGCAGTTTGTTACGATCACAGGAGCGATATGTTTTATCTGTTCGCTGGTACTTATGGTCTATTCGCTTGTGCAGTATTTTACAGGTTCTGCAGTGGAAGGTTATACCACCCTGCTGATGGTGCTGCTTCTGGTGGGAAGTGCCATGATGATCAGTCTTGGGATCATTGGATATTATATTTCCAAGATTTATGAAGAAGTAAAGCGCAGACCGAGATATATTATTTCAAAAGTAATTAAGAATGGAAATATACAGGACTGAGAGGATATATTTTATGAAGCAATGGATCAGAAAAATGTATGAAAGTTCCGTTATCCGCTATATTTTCTTTGGCGGATGTACCACTATGGTAAATCTGGTCAGCTTTTTCATTCTCAGAAAGCTGAAGGTGGAGCTGAATATCGCCAATATTATTTCAATCATCCTGGCGATCCTGTTTGCCTATGTGGTAAATTCGAAGTATGTTTTTCAGGATAAATGCGAGACATTGAAGGATCATGTTCAGCCATTCTGCAAATTTGTCAGTGCCAGACTGGTCACTATGGTGATCGAGGTTGGCGGTGTATGGCTGCTTGTGTCAGTGATGGGGCTTAATGATATGATCGGGAAATTCCTGACACAGTTTATTGTGTTGATACTGAATTATGTATTCAGTAAATTTTTTGTGTTTACAACAGGGAAATCAAAATAATGAAGGAAAAGAGAGGGAAAACTCATGACTCTGGAAGAAGCTATTGCAAAGATTAAGCCATTAGATCACAATGCCATGGAGATTGCACAGAAAAGATGGGACAGTATTGCGAAACCACTGCATTCTCTTGGAAAACTGGAGACTCTTTTGATCCAGATCGCGGGAATTACAGGAAACGCAGAGGTGAATCTTTCCAGGAGAGGTCTGATCGTCATGTGCGCGGATAATGGCGTGGTAGAAGAGGGTGTGACACAGACCGGACAGGAAGTTACTGCCATCGTTGCCGAGAATTTTCTGAAATATGACACATCTGTCGGTGTGATGTGTAAGCAGAACCATGCGGAGATTTTTCCGGTGGATATGGGGATGGTGACGGACACAAAAGTCCGCACAGACCATAAAATTGCCTATGGTACACAGAATATGACCAAGGGTCCTGCCATGACAAGAGAACAGGCTGTAAAGGGGCTTGAAGCAGGCATTGACATGGTAAGGGAACTGAATGATAAGGGCTACCGGATTCTGGCAACAGGGGAAATGGGAATCGGAAATACAACCACCAGCAGTGCAGTTGCTTCTGTGTTGCTGAAACAACCGGTGGAAGAGATGACAGGGCGCGGCGCAGGTCTGACCAGCGAGGGACTTGTGCGCAAGATTAATGCGATCAAAAAAGCCATTGCATTAAATGAACCGGATCCTGAGGATGCCATTGATGTTCTGGCAAAGGTAGGCGGTCTTGATATCGCTGGAATGGCAGGTGTCTTTCTGGGAGGTGCGGTTTATGGTATTCCTGTAGTCATGGACGGATTTATTTCCTGTGTTTCTGCGCTGATCGCCATGCGTATCTGCCCGGCTGCGAGGGATTATATTCTTGCATCCCATGTATCAAAAGAGCCTGCTGCCCATCTGATCCTTGAGAATATGGGGAAAGAGGCAATCATTCATGCGGATATGTGTCTGGGCGAGGGAACCGGAGCAGTAGCTTTATTCCCAATCCTTGATCTGGCAGCAGCGGTTTATCATTCTATGAGTACTTTTAACGATATCCACGTGGAACAGTATGAGGAGCTGAAATAATGCTGACGCTTGTGACAGGGGGAAGCGGGAGCGGAAAATCCGCTTTTGCGGAAGACAGGGTGCTTTCTTTCGGGGATGCACAGAGGATTTATATAGCGACCATGCACCCTTTTGATGAAGAGAGCCATAAAAGGATCGAGAGACACCAAAAGATGCGTGCAGGAAAAGGTTTCGAGACAGTTGAGTGCTATACAGGGCTCAAAAATGTGAAACTGCCTGCCGGATGTGTGGTGCTTCTGGAATGTATGTCGAATCTGGTGGCAAATGAAATGTTTGAAGAGCAGGGAGCCCATGACCGGACAGTTTCGGAAGTTACAAAAGGGATTGAGAATCTGCTGGAACAGGCTGCTCATGTGGTGATCGTGACAAATGAGATTTTTTCAGATGCGGTTGTGTTTGACGGAGATATGGATTCTTATCTGGAATATCTGGGAAAAATCAATCAGACTGCTGCACAGAGAGCTGATGAAGTGGTGGAAGTTGTATATGGGATACCAGTCTTTCACAAATCCACAGATACCTGCAGCAATCTTTGCAAATAATACATTTGACAGGATTGACATACTATGAAAAAGAGGAATTGATCAATGAAATCTTTATGGAATAATTTTAAGGTGGCATTTGCCATGTTTTCTAAGATTCCCATGCCCCGCGCTGACTGGACAAAGGAAAATATGAAGTATATGTTCTGTTTTTTTCCGTTTATCGGAACTGTGATCGGCGGGCTGACTATGCTGGTGGCGTATCTGGGACTTCGGTTTGGGTATCAGCCGGGATTCGTGACAGCAGTGCTGGTGCTGGTACCTGTATTTGTGACAGGCGGGATCCATGTGGATGGTCTTTTGGATACTTCGGATGCCCTGAGTTCCTGGCAGGAGAGAAGCAGAAGGCTGGAGATTCTTAAGGATTCCCATGCAGGTGCTTTTGCCGTTATTACTGCGGCGGTATATTTCATTGCCTGGTACGGCGCTTACAGCCAGTTGTTTAACAGTGCAGAGAATATGAGGGCGATCGGAATTCTGAGCCTTGGCTTTATGGTTTCCAGATGTCTGTCAGGGATCGGAGTTATTACCTTTCCGAAAGCAAAAGCAGACGGTACAGTTGCTGAGTTTTCCAGAAATTCTTCAGATGTGCTTTCGAGAAATGTGCTGATCGTCTATCTGGTGCTTCTGGCTGCGGGAATGATCTTGATCCGGCCTGTATGGGGAAGTCTGGCTTTTGTGGGAGCTTTGCTGATTTTCTGGTATTATCATCATATTGCGATGAAGTACTTTGGCGGGACAACCGGGGATATTTCGGGATTCTTTCTTTGTATCTGTGAAGTTGGGATGGCATTGATCCTGGCGGTGTTTTCTAATTTTTGAGGAGAAGAGTATGGAAATGATAATTGGCGGTGCATATCAGGGAAAGACTGAATATGCCAGGAAACAGTATCCACAGTTAAGGTGGAGTGACGGCGGTTCTGTCACAGAGGAGGAACTGATGAATGCTCAGGGTGTGATTGGTTTTCAGCAGTATATCCGCAGTGAACTGGAGAATGGAAAGGATGTGTCAGATCTTGCGGAAAAAATCATCTGTAAGAATCCGGATATTGTCCTTGTCTCTCAGGAAGTAGGGTACGGGGTTGTACCTGTGGATGCTTTTGACAGAAAATACAGAGAGGCTGTAGGGCGTGTATGTACGAAGCTGGCAGCATACAGTCATAAGGTGACGCGCGTGATCTGCGGGATTGGAACGGTGATCAAAGATGATTAAATTATGGCTGATCAGACATGGAAAAACAGAAGGGAATAAACTTTCCAGATATATCGGCACAACGGATGAGCCGTTATGTCAGGAGGGAACAGAGTTTCTGCATAAGATGGATTATCCAAAGGTTCAGGCGGTTTATGTAAGTCCTCTGAAACGATGCGTGCAGACAGCAGAGATTCTTTTTCCGGGAGAGCCGGTACATATTATTGAAGAACTGGCAGAATGCGATTTCGGAGAATTTGAAAATAAGAACTATAAAGAGCTGGAAGGTAATCCGCACTATCAGGAATGGATTGACAGCAACGGTACTCTGCCTTTTCCGGGAGGAGAAAGCAGGGAAGGGTTTAAAAGCAGAAACCTGAGAGGATTTGACAGGGTTGTGTCCGGATGTATCCGCAGCCATGTGGCAGAGGCGGCACTTGTCATCCATGGCGGTACGATCATGAATATCATGGAAGAGTATGCAGATATACAGAAACCATTTTATGAGTGGCATGTGAGAAATGGCGGCGGCTATGAGGTGGAGCTGGATGAGAATCTCTGGAAGAATGGACGAAAACAGCTCAGGGTTAATTCTGCGATTATGGAAGGATAACTCTCCTATCTTACAAAAATTGTTGACAAACCTGAAAATTTGTCATAAAATCAGCTTCATCAGAAAACAGGAAAATCAAAAAAAGAACGAGGTTGTTCATTGTCATCAATGACTGCCCCGTTCTTTTTTTATCTGTTCACCGGAGATAGTATAAAGCCTAAAAAAAATTTGAAAAACCAAAAAGTTTTTGTAAATTCTACTTGCATTATCCGGAGAAGTATGTTACAGTATTAGTACATAATTCCTAAACAAAAGGTAAAAAGCAGTAGCGAATTGGTAGTTTTTAACAAGTAAAAGGAGGAACTATATGCTGGTAATTGGTAATGGAAGAATGATCACACAGGACGCATCCAACCCATTCCTGGAGAATGGTGCTGTAGCAATGGATGGTAACACCATAGTAATGGTGGGGGTAACTGAAGAGGTAAAGAAAGTTTATCCGGATGCTGAATTTGTTGATGCGAAGGGTGGGGTTATCATGCCGGCATTTATTAATGCCCATGAGCATATCTACAGTTCCTTCGCAAGAGGCTTAAGCATTAACGGATACAATCCTCAGGGATTTCTGGATATTCTGGATGGCTTATGGTGGACAGTTGACCGTCATCTGACACTGGAGCAGACAAAGCTTTCTGCATATGCTACATACATTGATTCTATCAAGAATGGTGTAACCACAGTGTTTGACCACCATGCAAGCTTTGGCCATATTACAGGTTCCCTCAATGCGATCGAGGAAGCTGCGAAGGATTTAGGTGTGCGTACCTGCCTCTGCTATGAGATTTCTGACCGTGACGGAATGGAGAAATCCAGAGAATCTGTAATGGAGAACGTGAATTTTATCAAGCATGCACTTGCAGACGACAGTGATATGATCGCCGGAATGATGGGTATGCATGCATCCTTTACAATCTCTGATGAGACAATGGCTCTCTGCAATGAACTGAAACCGGAAGGTGTTGGATATCACATCCATGTAGCAGAAGGCATTTATGATCTCCATCAGTGTCTGAAAGAGCATGGCAAACGTATTGTTGACCGCCTTCATGACTGGAACATCCTTGGACCAAAGACTTTACTCGGTCATTGTATCTATGTGAATGAACATGAAATGGATCTGATCAAAGATACAGATACCATGGTTGTACATAACCCGGAATCTAACATGGGTAATGCCTGCGGATGTCCTCCAACCATGAGAATGGTACAGAAGGGAATCCTCACAGGTCTTGGTACAGACGGATATACCCACGATATGATGGAATCCTGGAAGGTTGCAAATGTTTTACACAAACACAGCCTCTGCGACCCGAACGCAGCCTGGGGAGAAGTTCCGCAGATGCTTTTTGAAGGAAATGCAAAGATTGCAAACAGATACTTTAAGAAACAGCTTGGTGTCCTGAAAGAGGGTGCGGCAGCAGATGTGATCGTAATCGATTATGATCCGCTGACACCAATGAATGAGAGCAACATTAACGGACATCTGATGTTCGGTGTAAACGGAAGCATGGTTCAGACTACTGTATGTAACGGTAAAGTCCTGATGAAAGACCGCGAAGTCCTCGTATGTGACGAAGCAAAAGTTATGGCAGACTGCCGTCAGGCTGCAAAAGAACTTGCAGATGATATTAATGGTTAATCTGTAAAGAATTGTAAAGAAGATAAGTTTTCTGCCTGGCAAAAATAAATGTAAACAAAATATAGAACGGATGGAGAGAAGCCATACCGTATGAAATAATGGAGGATCGGATTATGAGTGAAGTCATGACCTGTATGCCCTTTGAACAGTTAATGAACTGGGTATTAGAAGAAAAGAAAACAAAAGGAACAGTTTTCGGACAGCACAGAGCTTATGCAGCGGAAACTGACAGGAAGCTGAATATATTTGAGAGAAATCTGGAAACACCGATCGGACCTGCTGCAGGACCGCATACACAGTTAACACAGAACATTGTTGCTTCTTACTATGCAGGCGCACGTTTCTTTGAGCTGAAAACAGTTCAGAAGATGGACGGTGCAGAGCTTGCAGCCTGTATCAACAGACCATGTATCCTTGCAGATGATGAAGGATATAACTGTGAATGGTCTACAGAGCTTTATGTTCCTCAGGCAATGGGAGAATATATTAAAGCATGGTTTATCCTGCATGTGATCGCCAAAGAATTTGATCTGGGTGCACAGGACGGATTCCAGTTCAATATTTCCGTTGGATATGATCTTGCAGGGATCAAAGAGCCAAAGGTTAATACTTTCATTGACAGTATGATGGAAGCAAAAGATACTGAAATCTTTAAAGAATGTAAACAGTGGTTATTGGACAATGTAGATAAATTTGAAAAAGTTACAAAAGAGGATATTGAGGCGATTCCGTCTGATATCTGTAATTCCGCAACAATCTCTACTCTCCATGGATGTCCTCCAAATGAGATTGAGAGTATTGCAAATCATCTGTTTAAAGAGAAACATCTGAATACATTTATCAAATGTAACCCGACTCTTCTGGGATATGAATTTGCCAGAAAGACCATGGATGACATGGGATATGATTATATGGTATTCGGTGATTTCCATTTCAAAGATGACTTACAGTACGAAGATGCGATCCCGATGTTTAAGAGACTGCAGGCACTTGCAGATGAGCTGAACCTTGCGTTTGGTGTGAAGATCACCAATACATTCCCTGTAGATGTTACAAGAAATGAACTTCCAAGCGAAGAAATGTATATGTCTGGAAAATCTCTTTTCCCGTTATCTATTTCTCTTGCTGCCAGACTTTCCCGGGAATTTGACGGAAAACTCCGCATCGCTTATTCAGGCGGTGCTGATTACTATAATATCGACCGTATCGTCGGATGTGGTGTATGGCCTGTAACAGTGGCAACTACACTTCTGAAACCGGGCGGATATCAGAGATTTACCCAGATGGCAGAGAAAGTAATGGCTGGCGGTGTGAAAGAATGGAAAGGCATTGATGTAGCTGCACTTGAGCAGTTGGCCGAGGATTCGAAAAAAGACGCTCACCATGTAAAGAGCATCAAACCACTTCCTAAGAGAAAAACAGATTCAGAGGTTCCGCTTCTTGACTGTTTCTTTGCTCCATGTGAAGAGGGATGTCCGATCCACCAGGATATCACAACCTATGTGAAGCTGGCAGGAGAAGGCGATTATGCACAGGCATTAAGAGTTATCCTTGAGAAGAATGCACTTCCATTTATCACAGGTACTCTCTGTGCGCACAACTGTATGTACAAATGTACACGTAACTTCTATGAAGAACCTGTAAATATCCGCAACACTAAGCTCATCGCAGCACAGAACGGATATGATACAGTGATTGGTGAGATCAAAGCAGGCACAGCAGACGGTAAGAAAGTAGCTGTTGTAGGTGCAGGTCCTGCAGGTATTGCTTCTGCATACTTCCTTGCAAGAGCAGGCGCTTCTGTAACAGTATTTGAGAAAGAAGAGAAAGCCGGCGGCGTGATCCGTTATGTGATCCCGGGATTCCGTATCTCTGATGATGCAATCGATAAAGATATTTCCTTCATCCAGAAGATGGGTGTGGAGATTAAAACAGGTACAGAAGTGAAATCTGTACAGGAATTAAAAGCACAGGGTTATGACGCAGTGATCGTTGCAACAGGTGCAAATAAACCGGGTACTCTGAAGCTTGAAAAGGGTGAAACCATCAACGCTCTGAAGTTCTTAAGAGATTTCAAAGCAACTGACGGTAAGGTTGCGCTGGGTAAAAACGTAGTTGTGATCGGTGGCGGTAACACTGCCATGGATACTGCAAGAGCTGCGAAACGTACAGAAGGTGTAGAACATGTTTACCTGGTATACAGAAGAACCAAACGCTATATGCCTGCAGCAGAAGATGAGTTACTGGAAGTACTGGAAGAGGGCGTAGAGTTCAAAGAACTTCTTTCTCCTGTATCTCTGGAAAACGGCAAACTGCTCTGCAAGAAGATGGAACTTGGCAGCATGGATGCTTCCGGACGTGCAGGTGTAACAGAAACAGGCGAAACAGAAGAAGTTCCGGCTGATACAGTGATCGTTGCAGTTGGCGAGAAAGTTCCGACTGAGTTCTATGAAGCAAATGGTATTGCGGTCAATGAGCGTGGAAAAGCCCGCATTAATGATAAGACAATGGAGACAAGTGCAGAAGGCGTTTACGTTGTCGGTGACGGTGCAAGGGGAGCTGCTACGATCGTAGAAGCGATCCGCGACGCACAGGTTGCTGCAAAAGCAATCCTTGGACATGATATTGTAAAAGGACAGCCTGTACCGGGAACAGAAAAAGACTGTTACTCCAAAAAAGCAATACTCAAAGAAAGCAAGGATGCTGCGAACGAAAGTGAGCGCTGCCTGACCTGTAATAAAGTCTGTGAGAATTGTGTAGATGTATGTCCAAACAGAGCAAACATCTCCATCAAAGTTCCGGGAATGGCAATGAATCAGGTGATCCATGTGGATTACATGTGTAACGAATGCGGTAACTGCAAGAGCTTCTGTCCATATGCAAGTGCACCGTACAAGGATAAATTCACATTATTTGCTTCTGAGGCAGATATGGCAGACAGCACAAATGATGGATTTGCAGTGATCAATCCGGAGACAAAAGAGTGCAAGGTTCGTCTCCTTGGTCAGATTTCCGACTGCAAGGCAGATGATGCAAATGATAAGTTGTACGAAGGTCTTCGCAGACTGATCTGTGCAGTGATTGATGATTACAGCTATCTGATCATGAAATGATGATCCTAGAGCTGTAAAATAATTTTAAATTTGTAATATCAGATAACTTATAAAGAAATATTTAACGCTGTCCACAGCAGAAAAAGGCTGTGGACAGTGTTGCATATCAGGCTGAATCGCGGCCGCATGTTATTTTTGTAATAAATTCATGCGGTATCACAGGCAGATAAAAAACAGAAAGAGGTAAACTCTGGCTGACTGCCCTAATTGGCAGACGTGCGAAAAAGAAAGGAGAGTCCGATATGGCAGTATTTACAGTCAATGGACAAAAGGTCGAACCGACCGGAAATCAGAAACTGCTGCGCTTTTTGAGGGATGAACTTCATCTGACTTCAGTGAAGGACGGCTGCAGTGAAGGAGCCTGCGGAGCCTGTACAGTTATAATTGACGGAAAAACATGCAAGGCATGTGTGCCGGACACAGATTTACTGGATGGCAGAACAGTGATCACAGTAGAAGGACTGACTGAATGGGAGAGGGAAGTCTATACCTACGCTTATGGAAAAGCAGGTGCTGTTCAGTGTGGATTCTGTATTCCGGGTATGGTAATGTGTACAAAGGCTCTTCTGGACGTGAACAAAGAGCCCACAGATGATGAGATTAAATATGCACTGCGCAATAATTATTGCCGCTGCACGGGCTATGTAAAAATTATGGACGCAGTAAGGCTGGCTGCGAAGGTTTTAAAGACGGGTGTGATCCCGGATGATCTGGATCCGGACTGGAATATAGGACACAGAGTATCCAGAGTGGATGTGGAGGAGAAAGTACTGGGAACCGGCAAATATCCGGATGATTTTTACTTTGACGGAATGCTGTATGGGGTGGCACTCAGAAGTAAATATCCACGTGCACGTGTACTTGAGATCGATACAGCAGCAGCAAAGGCACTTTCCGGGGTAGAAGCGGTATTAACAGCAGAGGACATTCCGGGAGAGAATAAGATCGGACATCTGAAACATGATCAGTATTCACTGATACCTGTAGGGGGTCTGACACATTATCTTGGAGATGCCATTGCCGTTATTGCTGCAAAAGACAGAGAAACAGCTGAGAAAGCTAAGAAACTGATCAAAGTAAAATATGAAGTGCTGCCTCATATTCGTACAATTGAGGAAGCAGCGGCAGAGGATGCACCGAAGGTATTTGATGAAGAAGAAAATAATATCTGTGCACATAAACATATCAGCAGAGGAAATGCAGATGAAGCAATCCGTAATTCCAAATATGTGATCAGTCATCATTTTGAAACCCCATGGACAGAACATGCATTTCTTGAGCCTGAGTGCGCAGTGGCTTTGTATGATGAGGACGGAGATATTTTCGTATATTCCACAGATCAGTCTGCACACCAGACATTACATGAGTGTTCCCTGTTACTTGGAACGGACAGAGTAAAGGTACAGAATGCACTTGTAGGCGGCGGATTCGGCGGAAAGGAAGATATGACAGTACAGCATCTGGCTGCGCTGCTCACTTATGCTACCAAGAAACCGGTGAAGATGAAACTGGCCAGAGCAGAATCCCTGCTGGTTCATCCGAAGCGTCATCCGTTTTATATGGATATGACCATGGGCTGCGATGAGAACGGCAATATCATGGGGGTAAAAGCGAAAGTAGTATCAGATACAGGTGCATTTGCCTCACTTGGCGGTCCTGTGCTGGAACGTGCATGTACTCATGCGGCAGGTCCCTATCATTATGAGAATTTCGAGATTGAAGGAACTGCTTATTATACCAACAATCCGCCTGCCGGAGCGTTTCGCGGGTTTGGTGTAACCCAGACCTGTTTTGCAACAGAAACCCTGCTGAATATGATGGCAGACAAAGTAGGTATCACTCCATGGGAAATCCGTTACCGCAATGCGATCCGTCCCGGTGAGACGCTTCCGAATGGTCAGATCGTAGATAATTCCACAGGTCTTGTGGAGACACTGGAAGCTGTGAAGGAAAAATATGATGCTGCCCTGGAAGAAGGAAAACCGGTGGGAATCGGCTGCGCCATGAAGAATGCCGGTGTCGGTGTCGGTATCCCGGATACAGGCCGCGTGAAACTTGTATTTGAGGAAGATAAAAAACTGCATATCTATTCAGGTGCTTCCTGTATCGGCCAGGGACTTGGCACAGTCCTGACACAGATGGTAGTCACCAATACAGATCTGAAGCATGAAGATATTGTATATGAGAGAAGTAATACCTGGTTTGCTCCGGATTCAGGAACAACTTCCGGTTCCAGACAGACTCTGGTAACAGGAGAAGCCTGCCGCAGAGCCTGCGATAAGGTTATGGAGGACCGCAATGCAGGTAAGACCATTGATGAAGTGATCGGTAAAATTTATTACGGGGAATATCTTGCAAAGACAGATCCTCTTGGCGCCAATGTGCCGAATCCTGTTTCCCATGTAGCTTACGGCTATGCGACGCAGGTGTGTATCCTGGATAAGAAAACAGGTAAGATTGAGGAAATGGTTGCTGCACATGATGTGGGCAAGGCAGTCAATCCACTGTCCTGTGAAGGTCAGATAGAGGGCGGCGTAGTGATGTCCATAGGTTTTGCACTGAGAGAGCATTATCCAATCGATGAGAACTGTAAACCAATTGACAAGTATGGATCGCTTGGTCTGTTCCGCTCTCATGAGATTCCGAAAATCGATGCCATCGTTGTTGACAAACCGGGACTGAATGTAGCCTGCGGTGCCATTGGAATCGGTGAGATCACCTCTATCCCAACTGCACCTGCAATTGCAGATGCATATTTCAGATGGAATGGTGAAAGACAGTATAGTCTTCCTCTGACCGGAACACCATATGAAAGGAAGTGCTGAATATGGCAGTAAAGAAGAAATTTCCATATCGCGCGGCTGTAGTTGCATGTAATGGGGGATGCAGATCAGCCGAAGGTGAGGCCGGCTGTGCAGATGGATGTATCGGATGTAAAGCCTGTATAGATAAATGTAAATTCGGAGCCATTTCCATCAATGAGTATGGTGTGGCGGAAGTGGATGAGGAGAAATGCATTGGCTGTGGTGCCTGCGCAAAAGTCTGCCCACAGAAAGTGATCCATGTCCATGAGTGTGCAAACTACATTGTGGTAAAATGTTCCAATAAGAAAAAAGGTGCAGAAGCAAAGAAGCAATGTAACGTCAGCTGTATCGGCTGCGGAATCTGCGAGAAGACCTGCACAGCCGGTGCGATAAAAGTAAAAGACAACTGTGCAGTGATCGAGGAATCCATATGTCTGAGCTGTGGTATGTGCGCAGTGAAATGCCCAAGACACGTTATCCATGACCTGCATGGAATATTGACAGAAATACGTTAAGTAAATCAGGTTACTGTTCACTTTGTTCTTAGTAATACATTACAAAGGATATTCTCAGTGAACAGTAACCCAATCAGACAACTTCGTTAATAGGAAAATAATACGTAAAAATTGAATAAAAGATTGCAATTTCATATCCAAATATGCTATACTCAAATCAGAAAACAGATAACAATTATGCAAATAAAAAGTAAATTCGCCTGATGTCAGAAAAAAGGTGAAGGAAAGTAGCATGGTTCGGAGCCGGACATAAGTCCTGAGGGGAACAGACAGATACCTTGGGGTGTGTCCGGCTCCTTCTATATAATAACCAAAAATAAATACAGAGAAGGTGAAAACATGATTGGAAAGAGTGTTCCAAGAGTAGATGCCTATGACAAAGTTACAGGACGTGCAAAATTTACTGATGACCTGGTTCCTGCCAACTGTCTGGTGGCAAAAATCTATCACGCAAAGATCGGAAACGGTATCGTAAAATCAATCGATACCAGTAAAGCAGAGGCTCTGGACGGCGTAGTAAAAGTGGTTACTTTTAAAGACGTACCGAATCATTGTTATCCTACGCCGGGACATCCCTGGTCTGTGGAGCTGGCTCATCAGGATGTTGCAGACCGCAATATCCTTACCGGAAGAGTCCGTTATTACGGAGATGATATTGCTGCTGTAGTGGCAGAAGATGAAATCACAGCCCAGAGGGCATTGCGCCTGATTGCAGTTGAATATGAAGAATATCCGGTAGAAATCCATCCGCGTAAATCCATGTATGGAAGCAAACCGCCAATCCATCTCGACAAGAAAGACAATGTACTTGTCCGTTCCAATTACTTTATCGGAAATGTGGAAGAAGGGCTGAAGGAATCCGAAACAGTTATAAAACGCAGTTATAAAACCCCGATCGTGCAGCACTGCCACATTGAGAATCCGATTTCCTGTGCATACATGGAAAATGGCAGGATCATAGTTGTGACTTCCACTCAGATTCCGCATATTGTCCGGCGTGTGATCGGGCAGGCTCTTGGAATCCCATGGGGAAAGATCAGAGTCATTAAGCCATACATAGGTGGAGGATTCGGAAATAAGCAGGATGTGCTGTATGAACCGTTAAATGCGTTTCTTACCACGCAGGTTGGCGGCAGACCGGTCAAACTCGATATAACCAGAGAGGAAACTTTCTGCAACACCAGAACCCGTCATTCTATTGAGTATGATCTGACGGCAGGTGTTGACAGTGAGGGGCATCTTCTGGCAAAGGATATGCTGGCTATTTCCAATCAGGGAGCATATGCCTCCCATGGACACGCCATAGCAGCCAATGGCCTGACTGCCTGGAGGCTGCAGTATGCATGTCCGAATATCAAAGGAGAGGCATATACTGTCTATACGAATACACCGGTAGGCGGAGCGATGCGTGGATACGGGATCCCGCAGGTATGTTTTGCAATTGAGTGCTTTATGGATGATATTGCAAAAGAGATCGGGATGGATCCTCTGGAGTTCAGAAAGAAAAATCTTATCAAAGGATATTATGAGGATGCTTACCTGAAGCCGATCGCAGCAAACACCAACGGGATTTTTGAATGTCTGGAAAAAGGTGCAGATTATATCCACTGGGAAGAAAAACGAAAAGAATATACAAACCAGACAGGTAATATCCGCAGAGGCGTCGGAATGTCACTTTTCTCCTATAAGACAGGTGTATGGCCGATTTCACTGGAAATTGCAGGTGCAAGAATGACTCTGAATCAGGACGGAAGTGTTGGACTGATGCTGGGAGCTACTGAAATCGGTCAGGGCGCTGATACGGTATTTTCCCAGATGACGGCTGAGGTTTTAAATATGGATATCAGTGATATTCATATCCAGACGGTCCAGGATACTGATGTAACACCATTTGATACCGGTGCCTATGCATCCAGACAGTCGTTTGTAACAGGAACAGTTGTTAAAGACTGCGCAAATCTTCTGAAGGAAAAAATTCTGGCTTATGCAAAAGAGCTGCTGCCTGAAGAGACAAGGAAACTGAGGCTTGATCATGGATGGATCATGGCAGGAAAGGATCCGGCAATATCTCTTGGAAATCTTGCATTGGAGAGTTATTACAGTCTTGGCAATTCTTCTGTTATTACAGCAGAGGTTTCCGAGCAGGTAAAGAAAAATACGATTGCCACAGGATGCTGCTTTGCTGAAGTGGAAGTCGATATAAAGCTTGGCAAGATCAAAATCCTTCATATCATTAATGTGCATGACAGCGGTAAGCTTATTAATCCGAAACTGGCTGAAATGCAGGTACAGGGCGGTATGTCTATGGGAATGGGATACGGTCTGTCGGAGCAACTCATTCTGGATGAGAAAACAGGAAGACCACTGAACGGAACCCTGCTGGACTATAAACTGATGACAATGATGGATACTCCTGATATCAAGGCGGATTTTGTGGAACTTGATGATCCGATTGGACCTTTCGGAAACAAAGCACTGGGTGAACCGCCGGCAATTCCGGGTGCACCGGCAATCCGTAATGCAGTACTTCATGCAACAGGTGTAGCCTTTAATGAAAATCCTCTGACACCACAGAGACTGATCGATGGCTTTATAAGGGCCGGACTTATTTAGAGGGGAGGGGATTTTATGTACGATATTGAGAACTATTATCAGGCTGAAAGTGTAAAAGATGCTGTGAGATTACTGAATGAACATCCGGATGCCAGGATCATTTCCGGAGGAAGTGATGTGCTGATCAAAATCCGGGAGGGAAAATTTGCCGGAACTTCTCTGGTGAGCATCCATGGGATCAAAGAAATCCAGGGTGTAAAAATGGCGGATAACGGAGATATTTATATTGGTGCCGGAACTGTCTTCTCACATATAACAAATGATGCAATTATCAGGAAATATATTCCGGTTCTTGGCGAGGCTGTAGATCAGGTAGGAGGACCACAGGTACGAAATATTGGTACTATCGGTGGAAACATCTGCAACGGAGCAGTCAGTGCGGACAGTGCACCGACCGTATTTTCCCTGAACGCACTGCTGAGGCTGGAAGATGGAAAGGAAGGCCGTCTTGTACCTGTAAAAGATTTCTATCTTGGACCCGGCAGGGTGGATCTGCGGCAGGGAGAGATCCTGACCTATGTGATCATTCCTGCAAAAGAATATGAAGGGTATCATGGTCATTATATTAAGTATTCCATGCGAAATGCCATGGATATCGCAACGATCAGCTGTAGTGTGGTGAGCAAGGTAGATCAACAGGCAGGAGTGATAGAAGATGTGCGCATTACCTTTGGAGTTGCAGCTCCGGTTCCGTACCGCTGCACAAAGGCAGAAGAGGCTTTGAAGGGCATGAAGATAGAAGAAAGCCTGTATGAAAAGACAGCACAGCTGATTCGGGAGGAAATCAATCCGAGAGATTCCTGGAGAGCATCCAGGGCATTTCGTCTTCAGATCGGCGGAGAAATTGCGGCACGGGCATTGAGACGTACCGTAGAACTTGCAGGAGGTGACCGCATATGAAAAAGCAGATGCAGCTTGTACGATGTACCGTAAACGGAAGAGAAGTTGAAGAATATGTAGATGTAAGGGAGTCACTGCTTGATATGCTTCGCAACCGCCTTGGACTGACTTCTGTAAAAAAGGGCTGTGAAGTAGGAGAATGTGGTGCCTGTACAGTAATCATAGACGGAGAGACTATTGACTCCTGTATTTATCTGGCAGTCTGGGCGGAGGGTAAAAATATCCGTACACTGGAAGGTCTGGAGAAAAACGGAGAACTTACCAGGATTCAGGAGGCATTTATCGAAGAAGGTGCCATACAGTGCGGTTTCTGCACTCCCGGATTTATCATGTCTGCCACTGTTTTACTGGAACATGGAGAGAAATTATCAAGAGATGCGATCCGGAAACATATGGCAGGAAATCTCTGCCGCTGCACAGGTTATGAGAACATTGTAAATGCAGTGGAAAAAGTAATGGATGAAAACGAGACAAGAAGAGGAAAGACAGTAAGATGATAAACAGAGACACAAATGTCCAAAAATCTGACAATAAACCGGAAAATGTTGTAATAATAAGAGGTGGCGGTGATTTGGCCAGCGGTACGATTCACAGATTATACCGCTGCGGCTATCGTCTTCTGGTACTGGAATGTGAGAAGCCCACTGCGATCAGGCGTATGGTTTCTTTTTGCGAGGCTGTTTATGACGGGCAGTCTTCTGTGGAAGGAGTTCTCTGCAGAAAAGTTGACAGTATAGAGGAGTGTGAGGCAGTCTGGAAAGCAGGGGAAATTCCTCTTATGGTAGACACAGAAGGAGCTGTCCTTAAGAAATACAGACCTGCAGCACTGATAGATGCAATTCTTGCAAAAAAGAATCTTGGAACCACCAGAGAGATGGCAGGCTTAACCGTTGGCCTTGGACCGGGATTTGTGGCAGGTGAGGATGTGGATTATGTAGTGGAGACTATGAGAGGCCACAATCTTGCCAGAATCATCACAAAAGGTGCTGCTATGCCAAACACAGGAGTTCCGGGTATCATTGGAGGATTCGGAAAAGAGCGTGTGCTCCATGCTCCTGCTGCGGGGGAAATCCATTGTATCTCAAAGATTGCAGACATCGTGGAGAAGGATCAGGTTCTTGCCTGGATCGGAGATACACCTGTCAGGGCTTCTCTTACAGGAGTTTTGCGTGGCATGATCAGAGATGGATTTACAGTGCCGAAGGGGATGAAAATTGCAGATATTGATCCGCGTAAAGAACAAAAGAAAAACTGTTTCACGATTTCCGACAAAGCCCGCTGTATTGCCGGCAGTGTATTGGAAATCCTGCTTTCAGAAGGAGTGATGCCATATGAAGCACCAGGTCGATTTTCTGGAACTGCTGCAGATTGATTATGAAAAATACCCTGTGATTGCTGTAGTTGGCGGCGGCGGCAAGACCAGCCTGATCTACCGTCTTACAGATGAACTGATCGATAAGGGAAAGAGAGTGATCATTACCACGACCACCCATATGGCAGGAGAGTCTGAACTTCCGTTTGCCAGGGGCGGAGATGCAGTCAGGGTAAAAGAACTTCTGGACAAAGAAAGATATGTGATTGCTGCGGAATATGAGGAGGACACCGGTAAATATGTGTCTCTGACAGAAGAAAAACTGGAAGAACTGAGAGAATTGTGCGATGTAATGCTTGTGGAAGCGGACGGAGCAAAGCATCATCCGGTAAAGGTTCCGGAGAAATGGGAGCCTGTAATCCCAAGATGTGCGGACATTGTGATCAGTGTGATCGGGCTGGACTGTCTGGGACAGCCAATCAGTCAGAGTGCTTACCGTATGGAACGTACCTCAGAATTTCTCAGGAAAAGTCTGGAAGCTCCGATCACTGAAGAAGATATTGTAAAGATTGCAACTTCTATCTGCGGACTTTTTAAGGATGTGGAAGAAAGAGTATACAGAGTGTATCTGAACAAGTCAGATATACTCAGAGAGAAAGAACCTGCAGAGCACATTGTTGAGGAACTGGAAAGGAAGAATACAGTAGCGGCTTACGGAAGCCTTTTGGAGGAATAAATTATTTTGAAAATTGCAATGATCATGCTGGCGGCTGGAAACAGCCGCCGTTTTGGGGCAAATAAACTGTTATATGAAATAGACGGAATACCTATGTATCGACATGTGCTGGAACAACTGGATGATACAAAGAAGAAAATAGAAAATATCTATTCGGAATATTCAGATATTACAGAGGATAATAATAATGATAATAATTCAGATATTGTTCAGTTAAATAACCTGTACAGAAATAATATTACAGCAAAAATAATCTGTAATATTATTGTTATCACTCAATATGACGCCATTGCAGAAGCAGTGAAAACAAAGGAAATACAGGTTTTGTATAATCCCCATCCGGAAGATGGAATTTCTTCCTCTGTAAAAATCGGTCTGAATGCCAGCCTGGATGCAGATGCAGTGCTTTTTACTGTGTCTGATCAGCCCTGGCTTACCAGTGAGACAATCTGTGAACTGATCCATGTGTTTTTAAACACTTCCAAAGGAATCGCCTGTGTTTCCTGTCAGGGGAAAATGGGAAATCCATGTATTTTTGACAGGAAATATTACAATGAGCTGCTTTCTCTGGAAGGGGATAAAGGCGGTAAAAAAGTGATCATGAAACATCTGGATGATACGCAGATTTATGAGATAGAAGAAGGCAGGGAACTGGAAGATATTGATTATTATGAATCTATAGCAGTCCACTAGTACATCGTTTCGTAAATAACTATACCAATTGCGTAGGATGCGGATTCGAGTGTGCTGGTATAAAAACGCAGGCGTAGCGGGCTACGCTGAGGCTTTTAGACCTGTGCAATCGGATTCGCAGACAAGTGAGTGGTATAGTTATTTCGAAAACGATGTACTAGAGCGTGTCTGAAAAATGCTTTCCGCAAGATGTATGTCAAAATATACCGAAAAGTGGGGCGTGCAGATTGCAGGAATGATTTTCCAGACACTCTGGTCCACTCATCACAAAAAAAGTTCCGGGCGAGGTCACTGGAACTTTTTTTGCGCAATTATTTCGCTATATAGCAGATATCCTGAATATGTGGCAGTTATATATATCAGTATTAAACAGCTGATATATATATCTGCTGAACAGATTAAAGATGGATTTTGGTTCCGGTTTTTCCCTGGATACCGTCTTTGGCTTTCTGAAGTAAAGTGATCATGGCAGTTCTTCCTTCTTTGGAGCTTGCAAAATCAACGGCAGCCTGAACTTTCGGGAGCATGGAACCTGGGGCAAACTGTCCCTCATTAATATATTTCCTAGCGTCATCTACAGTAATGTCATCCAGCCATTCTTCGTTTTCCTTGCCGAAGTTTACAGCAACCTTCTCCACTGCTGTAAGAATGATAAGCATATCTGCATCCAGCTCTTTGGCCAGAAGACAGCTTGCATAATCCTTATCAATAACTGCTGATGCACCTTTGAGATGATGTCCGTTAAGAACAACGGGAATTCCGCCGCCACCGCAGCAGATAACGATTTTATTTGCATCCACAAGACTGTTGATCGCATCCTGTTCAACGATTTCAACAGGCTTTGGAGATGCAACTACACGACGATAACCACGCCCTGCGTCTTCTTTCATGATATGTCCATATGCCTTGGCCTGATGGTCTGCTTCCTCTTTTGTCAGGAATTTGCCGATCGGCTTGGATGGATTTTCAAAAGCAGGATCATTGGGATCTACACGAACCTGAGTGACAACAGTGACGACAGGTGTGCGGACAAATCCTCTGATTCGAAGTTCCTCTCTCAAAGCATTCTGCAGATCATATCCGATGTAAGCCTGACTCATGGCAACACAGACAGAGAGAGGAGTGTTTGGCTGATTCTCATCTTCTCTGGAGAGAGCAGACATGGCATTGTTGATCATGCCAACCTGTGGCCCGTTTCCATGTACAACAACAACCTGATGACCTTCTTCGATCAGATCGCATAATGCTTTTGCAGTAGTTTTTACAGCTACCATCTGTTCCGGGAGAGTATTTCCCAGAGCGTTCCCACCGAGCGCAATAACGATTCTTTTTCTTGTAAACATTTGTAAAAACCTCCTGATTTTAAAGGCAAAGAGGGCCGCCGCAATAAAGATTGTGTGCTTTCTGCGACAGCCCCGCCTGCTATACAATATGATGAGTGTTATTTTTCAATATATTTAAATTCTGAAACTGATTTCAAAATTAAATATCTGTTTGAAAGTAGCTGGAATATTACTGCAATCCAACTGTTAATCTGCGCCTGATTATTTCAGGATTCTTGGAGCTGCTTTGACTTCAAGTTTCTTCAGGATATCCTGTGGATTTTCAAATTTGGAAAGCATGATCATAGCAGCGATGATGTATGGTTTGAAGCTTGCTTCTTTGTATAACGGGATTCTGTAACGATCGAATACAGAAGCGTCAACCTCACCTGTTTCGCAGCTTACACCTGTAATATCAGCCGGCAGGCAGTGCAGGTAAAGAGCTTTTCCGTCTTTTGTTGTTTTCATAAGTTCTTCTGTGCAGGCCCAGTCTTTGTGCTGTGCATTCTGTGCAAGAAGTTCTTTCTCTAATTTATCGATTCCGTCGAAGTCGCCTTCTGCATAAAGGTCTGTACGTTTTTCCATAGCTGCAAATGGAGCCCAGCTCTTTGGATATACGATATCAGCATCTTTGAAAGCTTCAGCCATATCGTTTGTCTTTGTGAAGGATCCGCCGTTTTTCTCAGCATTCTTCTTGGCAATCTCTTCAACTTCCGGCATTACATCATATCCTTCCGGATGAGCAAGAACAACGTCCATGCCAAAACGTGTCATCAGACCGATAACGCCCTGCGGAACGGAGAGTGGTTTACCATAGGATGGAGAGTAAGCCCATGTCATAGCAATCTTTTTGCCTTTCAGATTCTCAACACCGCCGAATTCATGGATGATGTGCAGCATATCTGCCATACACTGTGTCGGATGGTCAACGTCGCACTGAAGGTTTACAAGAGTAGGTCTCTGCTCAAGGATACCGTCTTTGTTTCCTTCTGTAACAGCTTCCATGAATTCTTTCTGGTAAGCATGTCCTTTTCCGATGTACATATCATCACGGATACCGATCACATCAGCCATGAAAGACACCATGTTTGCTGTTTCACGAACAGTTTCACCATGAGCGATCTGAGATTTCTTTTCATCAAGATCCTGTACTTCCAGACCAAGAAGGTTACATGCGGAAGCAAAAGAGAAACGTGTACGTGTGGAGTTATCGCGGAAGATAGAGATTCCAAGACCACTCTCGAATACTTTTGTGGAGATATTGTTCTCTCTCATGAAACGGAGAGCATCAGCAACTGTGAAAACAGCTTCCAGTTCATCATCTGTTTTGTCCCATGTCCAGAAGAAATCGTTGTTGTACATTTCTTTGAAGTTTAAGCTGTTTAATTTATCAATGTAATCCTGTAATGTTTTCATAAAATCAATACCTGCTATGCTTTGATAGCTTATCCTTTCCTGATATGAAATAATTGAATCTCTGCGTTTGGCAGAACACCGGTTATCCGGCTGTATCTGTTTATCTTGTGTCCCTGCCTGTTACAGCAGGGATTCTGTCCGGACACATATTAAGCCTTTAGGATGATAGGAAATCCGTCGCCTAAAAAATTTGAAAATTTATTTATTATTTGCAGTATGCAGTTGGAAGAGCAGCGTATACAGCAGCGCATCTTACAAGGTCGATCTTCCATGTTTTTTCGTTCGGAGCATGAGCCTGTGCTTCTGCACCAGGTCCGAATCCGATACAAGGAATGCTGTTACGTCCCATGATTGTTACACCGTTAGTAGAGAATGTCCATTTGTCTGTAAGCGGACGAGCTTTTCTCATGCCTTCTGTCTCAGCATTTCCGAGACGCTCTTCGCCGTACAGTCCTTTATATGCTTCTTCCAGAGCCTGTGTTACTTTGTGATCTTTCGGGATTACCCATGTCGGGAAGTAGCACTCGATCGGATATACAAGGTCTGTATAGGACGGACGGTTGTATTCATACATGGATACTGTTACGTCGTCGCCATATTTCTGTACTGCCGGAAGAGCACGGATCTCATCCAGGCAGCTTTCCCATGTTTCGCCTGCTGTCATACGACGGTCAAGAGATACAGAGCAGGAGTCAGCTACTGCACAGCGGCTTGGGGATGTGAAGAAGATTTCGGAAGTAGTAACAGTGCCACGTCCAAGGAAACGTGCTTCTTCCCATTCAGGGTTGTATTTCTCATCAAGCATTTTTACAAGACCTTTGATCTCTGTGGTATCAGCAGCATCGTTTTCGTTTAATGCGCGGATATCCTGGAGAATATCAGCCATTTTGTAGATTGCATTGTCACCACGTTCCGGAGCGGAACCATGGCAGGAAACACCCTTTACATCTACGCGGATTTCCATACGTCCACGCTGTCCTCTGTAGATACCGCCGTCTGTTGGTTCTGTGGAAACAACGAATTCAGGACGAACACCATCTTCATGGATGATGTACTGCCAGCAGAGACCGTCACAGTCTTCTTCCTGTACAGTACCTGTCACAAGTACCTGATATTTATCGTTTAAAAGACCAAGATCTTTCATGATCTTAGCACCGTATACTGCAGAAACAATACCGCCCATCTGGTCAGATGTTCCACGTCCGCCGATTTCTTCATCAGATTCGAAACCTTCGTATGGATCAAATTCCCAGTTCTTGATATTACCGATACCGACTGTATCAATGTGAGCGTCAAAACCAATGAGAGTTTTACCTGTTCCTATGTAGCCGAGGATATTGCCCATCGGATCGATCTGAACTTTGTCGAATCCGACTTTTTCCATTTCCTCTTTGATTCTCATGATATGTCCTTTTTCTCCGCAGCTTTCGCCAGGAATGCGAACCAGATCGCGAAGGAACTTAGTCATATCATCCTTATAACCCATTGCAGCTTCGTTAATTTTTGCGTAATCCATTTTTTTACCCTCCCAATATGTATAAAATATTATGATGTTAGGGTCAAAAGGTATTTTGCCCCTAATCTGATATCATATTATTAGTTACTGGTATATCATTTTCGAGATAACCATACTACTTACCTGTCTGTGTTCACCAAAAACATCATTTGCTTAAAGATTCGTCTGTTCCGTATAATCCGTCCCATACGATCTCGCGGTAGCGAACAGGATCAGTGTCACCTTCTGTGGAAATAAGAAGTACTACGGAATTCTCATCCAGTTTCAGCGCTTCTTTTAAGTCTTTTGCATCTTCATCGTGAAGAGCAGTGAAGCAGAAACCAAGCGGAACGGAACCGGATTCACCGGAGACAACGTGTGGATCATCTCCCAGTGGATTAGCGTAGATACGTGTTGCCTTTGCGCTCATCCAGTCAGGACAGGATGCAAATACATCTACGTGATTTTTCAGGATATCCCATCCGATCGTATTTCCCTCACCGCATGCAAGACCGGCCATAATTGTCTGAAGATCACCTGTAACATTTACCAGATTTCCTGTCTTTGCAACAGCGGAGCGGTACAGGCAGTCAGCAGCACTTGCTTCACAGACAGCCATAACCGGCGGGTTATCTTTATATTTATGAGCGAAATAACCGACTACGGCACCTGCTAAAGAACCAACACCGGCCTGAACAAATACATGTGTCGGACGTTCAACACCCATTTCTTTTAACTGCTGGTCAGCCTCAAGAACCAGTGTTCCGTATCCCTGCATGATCCAGGATGGAATTTCTTCATATCCGTCCCATGCGGTATCCTGAACGATGATACCATGTTCTGTTTTGGCAGCTTCTGCTGCAGCCATTCTTACGCAGTCATCGTAGTTTACTTCTTCGATCGTAACAGTAGCACCTTCTTTGGCAATGTTATCGAAACGAGTCTTTGTTGTTCCCTTAGGCATTCTTACAACTGCTTTCTGTCCAAGGCGGTTAGCTGCCCATGCAACTCCACGTCCATGATTACCGTCTGTTGCAGTAAAGAATGTAGCCTGTCCGAATTCTTCTCTTAATTTATCAGAAGAGAGAACATTGTATGGCAGCTCGCTGATATCACGTCCAAGTTCTTTTGCGATATAGCGGCCCATTGCATAAGAACCTCCAAGTACTTTGAAAGCATTTAAGCCAAAGCGATAGGATTCATCCTTACAGAAAATATTTTTTACTCCTAAATATTTCGCAAGGGATGAAAGGTTCTGAAGAGGCGTCACACTGTACTGTGGGAAACTTCTGTGGAACTCATTTGCTTTCTTTACATTTTCTTCGGACATCAGTTCCAGGTGTTTATCATCTGATTTCGGAACCTCGTTTACAGTCCATTTTAATCCTTCTGTCATAAAATGACCTCCCTTAAAAATTATCATTTGGTTTCCTTAACTTGTGATTCTATCATACCATATATTTTAAAAATTGCAATAGAAAAATACAAAAATTTTTAGGTTTTTCAAAAAAAAATTAGGTTTCATAATTTGTACATTGATATAAGGATTTGGATATGATAAAATAATGAGTAATGTTCGTTTTATTTTTACAGGATAGACAGTAAAGTGGGTATAAAAGAGCAATACAAAAGATACAGAAGAGGAGAAAATATTATGGCAGTATTTCATGCATTCCGGGCACTTCGACCTACACCGGAAAAGGCTGCTGATGTGGCAGCACTTCCATATGATGTGGTAAACCGGGAAGAAGCAAAATCAATCGGAGATGAGAATCCCCTGTCCTTTCTTCATATTGACAGACCGGAAATGGATCTGGAACCTGAGACAGATCTGTATGATGATCGGGTTTATGAAAAAGCAAAAGAAAATCTTGACAATATGGAAGAAAAGGGAATTCTTGTTCAGGATCAGAAGGCCTGTTACTATATATATGAACTTGTAAGAAAAGGAAAGACACAGACCGGTATCGTAGGATGCAGTTCCATTGATGATTATATGAATAGTGTAGTGAAGAAACATGAGCTTACCAGAGAAGATAAGGAACAGGACAGAATCCACCATGTAGATTCCTGTAATGCAAATACCGGTCCTATTTTTCTGGCATGCAGATATCCGGATTCTCTGCTTACACTGATGAATAACTGGAAAGATCATCATGAAGCAGCATATGATTTTACAGAAGAGGATCAGATCACACACAGAGTATGGGTGATTGATGAAGATGAGGTCATTTCTGAAATAAATAAGGAATTTGCAGGGATTGATTCTCTGTACATCGCAGATGGACATCACCGCGCAGCTTCCGCTGTAAAAGTAGGTTTAAAGAGAAGAGAACAGAATCCGGGATATACAGGGGAGGAAGAGTTTAATTATTTCCTGTCTGTTGTATTTCCCTATGACCAGCTCTGCATTCTTCCTTATAACAGGATTGTAAAAGATTTGAACGGCCTGACTGTAAAGGCATTTCTGGGCGCCCTGAAGTTCAACTTTGAACTGATGCTGATGCCGGGATTTCCATGCAAGCCTGTAGAGAAGCATTGTATGGGAATGTATGTGGACGGACAGTGGTATCACCTGAAAGCATGGCCGGATATCTATGAGAAGAAGGACGTGGTCGGACAGTTGGATGTATCCATTCTTCAAGAAAAAGTCCTCAGACCAGTCATGGGAATCGAAGATCCGCGCACAGACCAGAGAATCTCCTTTGTGGGCGGAAGCCATAAGGCAGCAGAGCTGGCAGAGATTGCGGACAGAACCGGCGGTGTAGCCTTTGTCATGTACCCGACATCTATGGAAGACCTGATGAAGATTGCAGACGAGAACAAATTAATGCCTCCAAAATCCACCTGGTTTGAGCCAAAGCTTCGGAGTGGGCTGTTTATACATAAGTTATAATTTGCCGAAGATGTCTTATAAAAATATTATAATAATTTCGCTGTAGACTTTTTCTTCCTTCAATGGTACAATTGGTTCTATACAAAAGAGAACGAGACGTACTATAACGAAAGGAGGGAAGAATGTGGAAGATGCGGAATTGAGAAATATCCTTTTTTCTATACAGGGAAGCATTGCCGGTTTTCAAAATGATATGTCCGATGTAAAGAACGATATCGCAGATATGAGGACAGATATTGCAAACATGAAGACGGATATCACGAACATGAAGGCAGATATCACGAACATGAAATCAGATATTGTGCAACTCAAGGGAAGCGTAAAAACTATAGAACTTAAACTGGAAAATGAAATTGACAGAAAAATATCTGCCCTATTTGATGCACGTATGGATGAGCTTCGCTATAGAAAGGAGAATAAGGAAACTCGAGAGAAAGTTTTTGAACTGGATATGCGTGTAGACAATTTGGAAAAAGCCATCATGCCAGCGTAACTGTAACAGATGATTGTAAGGCTTGTACATAGGATAAACAGGAAGAAATTTTATAACATAAAAAAGTACATGAAATTTCTTCCTGCTAAATTTGTATAATTTTTGTAAATTTTTCAAAAAACAGTTGAAATCACAGAAATAATTTGTTATACTAACTTGCGTTACGGGGTATGGCGTAGCTTGGTAGCGCGCACGGCTGGGGGCCGTGAGGTCGCAGGTTCAAATCCTGTTGCCCCGACTAAATGCAATAAAATCAAGAGTTTCCGAGTTTGCGGAAGCTCTTTTTTTATCCTATTTTGAGTTACTTTTTGTTACATTTTTTGTTACACTTTTATTTTGCCAGCGGCAGGTTTTCATTGATTAAAGAAACAATTTCTTTCTTTTCGTCATTGCTGGTTACATCAAAAGTGTAATACTTCTGATTGACTTCTACGGAATGCCCCAGTAGTGTAGCCGCTACTGTAGGCGCTACACCTATATTTCTGATCTTAGAGTTGAAAGTCTTTCTCAGGGCATGTATGCCTCTTTCTTCAATACCTAGCTGTCTGCATTTGTTTTTTATGCAGGAAGAAATAACAGGCGCATGAACACGTCCATCTTCATTAGCAAATACCCATTCACAAATGTAGCCGTTCTGTAATTCTGCTTTTTTTACTTTATCCAGTAAATTTGAAATTTCATTACACATTGGAAACAGACGCTCTTTTTTGTTCTTTGTAGCATCAATAAAATAAGTATTTGTCTTACGATTATACTTTTCTGACTTATTTATCAAAATACCGTCCTTAGAAATAGAATCCCATGTTAAAGCTGCAATCTCGCCTACACGCATACCTGTAAGGATAGCAAGCTCAACAGCATAAGAAGGAATATACTCAGGTTGATTTTTGTAGTCCTCTTGAAGTTGCTCACATAAAAGAACCATATCTTTATCTAAGACAAGAATTTTATCCTTTGATTTTTTCTTTTCGGTACAGTATTGATAAAAGAACTTAGGACTCAGATACTGCATTGGATTTTCAGATATATAGTGATTTATCATAGCACTTTTGAACACATTGTTTGTATATCCAAAAAGAGTCTTGCAGGCACTCTTACACAAGTTCAATCTTCCAACAGTAGTCCTGATAAAAACTTTGACATTTTCCTCTGTGATTTTAGTAATGTCCATCTTAGAGAATGCTGTATCTTGATAGTATCTTTTGTAATCTGTGTCATACTTATATGTTGTATTGTCTGAAACCATCTGATCTTGGAACTTACGCCAATGACGGTACAAATCATCAAAAGTAAGAGGAGCACTGTAGTATTGAATTATTACCTTCTCTAAATCTTCCTTCCTTTTCTTTGCAATCATTTTTCCGTTAGGTAGACGGGTTTTCCAGCGGGTATCTTTTCCTTGCCCCTGCCATATAGGGTTTTTGTGCATTTTAAGACATTCATTTTTCTTCATAATCTCAACATCTTTTTGCACTTGCTCAATATTTATTATACCAGCATTAGACAAATATTGTAAGGTTTCATTAGCATTAATATTCATAAATTTTAATTTTCTCCTCAAGAAAAAAGGTAAGGACTGCTGCCAGCCCTCGCCTGTAGTTTTAAAAGTGTAGTTTTAATTTTGTGATTCTTTCTTAGGACAGGTACACCAACAAGATGTATCAATAGGTGTAGAGGAACGTGTCCTCTGTAGAAGTGTAGCTTGAATTTGACAGCAGAGATAAGATTGTTCTTCTGACATATTAGAGATATTTTCTATATCATCCGGGTACAGTGCAGGAAACTGTTCATGGACTTCTTTTCTGTATATTTCTGTGTCATTGTAGTATTCAAGGGATTGTTTGCAGATTTCATAATCGTGCGCTGTGGCTTTTTTGCCAAAATAATTTCCTGTATCAAGAGTATGTTGCGTCCATGCTTTTACTTTAACTTCTTCACAGTTCAGAGGATGTTTATAGTTCCATTGCATGATAGCAAGTAAGAGATTTCCGTCTACAGGACAGAGGATATTTTCTGGATTGTCTGCATCTTGGAATGAATGCTGAGTAGCCAGAACAAAATTTCCAGTGAGAGTCAAGTCTAGCATACACAGAACTTTTCCGTCTGCGGTTGTACAGATTTTATGATTGATAGGGTCAAGATGTTCATTTATATTGGTTAAAGTTTTAGCCCTGCCAGAGTACGTAAGTGATAATTGCTTTGCATCAGATAAATCGACTTGATGTAATCTGACATCAAACTTACATTGTTGTTTGTAGAAGTTGTATACAGTCTGTATTGAACTTTGGTTATCATGGTAGTCTGTGCTGATTCCTATATGAACCGGGTACTCCCAGTCAACACAGTTCTCAGTGATATATTTGTATGCTTTATTTAATGCTGTAACAGCTTCTTTGCTTGCTATTGTACCGTTAGTGATAACCTGTATCTGTTCCACGTAGACTTGCTTTTCTATAATCTTATCGACTATATAAGTAATCATCTCTGGATGTAACATAGGCTCGCCACCTGTCAATAATAGGAGTTCTATGTGTCTGTAGCGGTCAAATAAGGCATCTATAACCTCAGGGGCTATAACTGTACCCCTGTAGGCATCCATTGGCTCATTTGGCTCGTAGCGCATACAATGAGGGCAGTTAAGATTGCAGTCTCTTGTGATTTCTATTTCTAAGCCTGCTAAATGTAATTCATAATCCATAGAAACCTCCTTAACACTTGGTATAGTCAAGAGGAAACTCTTTGTTATCAGCAAACCACTGGCGTAGCATATCTTCTTCTACTCGGTATTCTCTGCCGATTTTGATGCTTGGAAAGCCATCTGTACGCATTAATGCCTTTGCCTGTTTCGGATTGAGTTTTAATAGTTCCTGTAATTCTGTTATTGTATAAACTGTCATAGTTATTTTTCCTTTCCTACTTTGATTTTGATATTGTCTGATTCATAAATTTCATAGTTGTCTTTGATTTCTTTAGGGGAACGAGTGAGAAGTTGATAGATGGAATAAGTAGAAGTATTATAGTATTCTGCTATTGCGTGAACATCTGGGAGATAAAACCATTTTCCTGTTGGTCTTTGCACTTGATAACTCTTTATGTGTTCTATAGCCTTGTGATGCGGCCTGTACAAATACTCTAAGTTCATAGCAAAGTTAACGTCTATCGTTGAGTTCCTGAGTACTTTTAATTTGTGATGAACTTGGAGAGGACAGTTTGGAATTTCAAAGTCTGGTTTCTGACACCAAACCTCTGCTACCAGTCTGTGAATGTAAAATTTTTTCTTCTTTCCTTTTTTACAAGGAGATACGTATAAGTAGTTGTTGGGTGCAAGCTGAGGTGTTAACAGATGCGGAACTGTTCCTGTAGTAGAAATGACGTTTCCGTATTGAGAAACAAAGACGTTGGTGTATCTTGGATATTGGTAGAATTTTTCATCAGAGAAGAGTTTCATAAACGGCTTGCCTTTAGCTGTAACTGTTCTCGCAACCTGCTTCTCCGGGAGTTTTTTAGTAGTAGGCTTCTTCATCATAGCAGATCACCTCTTATCTTGTAGCCTAAATCTTCAAGCTGTGACTGATGATAGGTTCTGGAAGCAAGAGAACAGGTCATCTTTCTGGAAGTAGGTACTACTTTGACTAGGTTGTTCTCTATCTTAGAGATTCTGTACAATGCACTACCAGTATAGATAAAATCATTCTTTTTCATAATAAGAATCATTCCTTTCTTAGTATTAGTATAGTAAGTATAATGTCTAACATATTAAGACATCAGGACGACATCTTAATCATTAGTTTTTGAAGCTATATTTATTAAAAGTGGAGGTTCAACTTTTTTCAAAAAGGTTCATTTCTGTACCCTTAAAGAACTTTTCTGATGCTCTTTTAATCTCTGCAACAGCGTACTCTACATCCCTCTTGCTGAAATACTCAATGCCGTATCTTTTCTTATGATTCTTGGCTCTGGTTTCAGGATTCTTTACTTCATCAAACCTTGACAGCAGGTCAACCATCTGGGCTTTACAGAAGATGCAGTTCTGATACTGTATAAGGAAATCAGTAAGACTTCTGAACTTCACTGGAAAAGCGTCTTTTTCTTCCTTGTATATCTTTTCCAGCTCATCATTGTATCTTTGATGCACTTTATCAAGGTTCTTTAGTGCCTTGTCCAGACGTGTGTACCAACCATGAAACTGCTTTTCAATGTCATTACTTGTCAGGCACTTGCTTCTCAGCTCCAACCTTGCATATGCCGGGTCTCTGCCGCCGCTTTCTGCTGCCTTGTCGTAGTTCTCGCACTCGAAGCGTTTATTCTTGATTGCTACAGATACTTGCTTCTGAGAGAACAGATTCCTGCTGTCGTAGCAGTTTTGAACATTATAGGTTACTGCAAGGGCAGAGATGAGGTATCTGTTAAGTTTGGCATAATCCCTGTAGTGTTCCAGGTCAAACGAATCGAATCTCATATCGAAGCGGCTAAGACTGTATGATTCTATGCCAGCACCGCCCAGAATCGTGTCAAAAGCTGTTTTAAACTCATCGTAGGAGAATAAGTCACCTACTAGCTTGTTGGCGTTTATTTTGCTGTAGGATAAGTTTTCTCTGCTGGACAGAGTGTCAAAACAGGGGGCTATACTTTCATCTATGTCTGTTACTGGCAGACTGACAAGTGACAGCGTGTGAATGCTCCCTGTGAGTTGATAGTTGTTTCTTTTGTTTACATTCATTTTTGTATCTTCCTTTCATTTTTTTGTGAGAGATACTATCTCTCTTTCATAATATGCAGAATCTAATAAATCGCGGAATCGCTCTCTACAACAGCATTTGCGGAAACTGAACTTTTTTTGTGCGATCCACAAACACCCTCAAACACCCTCAAATACACATTCCCTTTCATAGATACAGAATTTAATAAATCGTGGAAACGCAGTTATACAGGCTTGTTTGCAGAGATATTGGTTTGATTTGATAGCGTCATTTTATCCTGAAATACTCTCCCTTTCATATATACTCAACCAACGAAATCTCGCAAACGCGCTTGTAGAGCGCATTTGCGGAGACTGAGGTCTATTTTGATAGCGTTACATTTTCACTGAAGCCCCCTCTCTTTGATAAATAGAGGATTTAACGAATCGTGAGAAATAGCTATATAGTTGCGTTTCCGGGAAGTAAATTTTTTTAAAAACTATTACATGAGAAATAGATTGAGTTGTCGTCGCAGTAGAAAGACTGTATATAAAGAAATTTATATAAGTTTAATACATCTAACTTTTTTGAAGACGGAACCGAGAATCTGGAAACGTAGAGTATAAAAGAAAAAATGAATTTAGAGTAGAAAAGCATAGAAATATAATATAGTTTTATCGACTTATTTTTGGACTCGGTATCGAAGCAGATCAGCATACACAGTTTTTCCAGATTTATAAACTCTCTCAGGGCATAAGTATCCCCGTTCTGATTCATCCATTTTGCTAAATCTGACAGACTGAAAAATAATATAAGAATAACTGCTGTTAAAAACATACTACCGTACCTCCTCAAACTGAACATTGCAATCCATACAGAGTACCCTTAATGTTTTTGTAGCTCTGAAAGAGTTTCCGCAACAGGGGCAAATGTATTTTCTTGTGCTGCTGGGCTTCTTTGGTCTTGCAACAGGAGTTGAACCTGAGCCAGCTTTGCCGCCAGAGATTCCTATGCTGTAAGCTGTCTGCCTGACAATCTGTATATCTTCCAACTGATTTATAATGCAGAAGTCTAATGTCTTTTCTGTAGGCTCTGTGATTGTCCAGCCATAAGTTTCGTGCCTGCTGATCTGTAAACCTCTTTCTTCAGCTAACGCTTTAAATCTCTTGTTATGGTAGATGCCCCTGTTAGAAGTGTCTTTAATGTTGTTCTGTAATGCGCACAAGTGACAACCTTCATGTATCAGTGTAGCAACTATATTTTCAATTGGTCTGTTGAGATAATCAGCAGATAGATTAAGTTCGTGTGTTGCTATTGTATCATTGTGCCATACTTTGTTGACTGATACATGACCGTAAGCACCTACAGTACTCTGTATAGTTATTGTTGGTACTTCCAGTTCATTGTTAAAGTATTCTTCATTGATAAGTTTGAATACTTTGTTTAAGTACTGTGCCGTTCTCTGATAGTTTGTAAGTTTCTTCATATGAGTACCCTCTTTCTTTAATAGAAGAAATTTTTGATGTACCTAAAGAAAAAATTGACGGAAGATCACAAGGAAATCACTCGTTCTTTACAAAGGATATTGCAGATAATATATTGCGTGCTGTATGTTCGCAGCTAGAAGATTGCACAAATACAAGAACTAAATGGATAAAGATTGTAGGGCTAGCTAACGAAAACTACGGTGCTCGTAAAGATATTTCTGAATTAAGCAGTTGTGATGTACTAAAACCGACACTTGATGATTTCTATTATTACGGTGCTGGTGCAGCTGTAAAAATTTATCTGAGAAGTGCGCTGAATTATCTTGGAAAAAACAACTTAGCATCAGTGTCAGTAAAATATATAGGTGTTTCCAGATTTAATGAACAGGAACTTGATGAATTACTTACGAAGTATGAAGAAGAGTGTAGAAAAGTGGTTCCGCTTACAATCGAAGAAGAAGTGAAGTTGTATAAAGAAGGTGGAGAATCCGCTGTTATTAAACTAAAAGAAAAATATTTTATGACCTTTGAAGAATATCTCTCACGTCAACCGTATGATGAAGAAAGCACTGATCTTACGATTAGTCATTACAGTGAAGAAGAATACTCTAAGCTAATGAGAGAACTGGCAGAAGAATTTAATTATAATCTTAAAACAGTTAAAGGAAGAGAAGAAGCATATAAAGCATTACTGCGTCGTAAAAGTTTGAGAAGATTGTATTCATCTATTACAGTTGTGCCAAATTTAGATAATGTATCAGCATCTTATTGTCAGATAACTAAAAAGGAATATGCAGAGTATCGGAATGTATTAAAAAATAAGAGAATTTATGAATATTTAAGCTCTGCGACAGAGAAGAGATATGCTCAATCTTATGAGAAATGGCAGCAGGATATTCAACAGGAGTTATCACATATGCAAATGAAAATAGGTCGTCCACAGCCGCATATGACGAAAGCATACAGAGACGGTCATTTACTGGCAGAAACAGTTGGCTTACCAAATAGAATGAAAGCTGTAGATGCTTTGATAAAACTTTAAAAAATTGTCGGTTTAATTATCTTATAAAAGAGAATTATATTGTATATAAGATATATAAACCGACAAATTTTTATAGCCAATTAATCTGTAAGATATGAAAAGAAAAAGGGGGGAGGACAGGGGAACTGCTCCGCTTTAATGTTCAATTCGGTACATTATGCCTTTGGCATAACGACACTCATTGAAATTAAAGCTCCGCAGGGGTTTCGATAAACGCCATTTACAATTGATACTTGTCGTTGCTTCCAGCAACTCCGGCGTATAATCGTAAATGATCGTTCATCTCAACATTGGAAGGAAAGAAATTACAAAAATAGTGTGCTTGAGAAATATTAAGCTGTAATTTGATGATGGATTCTGTGATGATATACTCGAATAAACCCAGTATTATTTTATAAACTTTTAAGAACTGTTTGTGCTTCCAGAATAATAAGAGATATGATATACTTACAGTGTTGTCCAACCGATACCCGGCAACGGGAGGAGGTGAGTTCCTTGTCAGAAATTATTATTTCTTTTCTTGTCTCCTGCGCGGCTGGTATAGCTTGCCACTATATCATCAAATGGTTAGACGGCGACAAGTAGGGCAACACTAGCCTAGCAGTTTCTTATCTGCTCTAAAAAATAAGAGAAGCCCTCGGTACTGGGAATACCGGGGGCTTCATTTTTGTCCTTGCCAGACAAATTATTATTTCTTTGCCTACTGGCATTATAGCATATGCAGATCATGAAATCAATATGCAAGTGATTCCGAAACAAATAAAAAAGAGTAAACTATCCCCTTGGCTTATGCCTTGTTTTCAAAAAATGGCTCAGTTGATAGGTTTATTGTCCCTAGTAGGTATACATCCTTGGCTATTGCTAGTTTTGCGATGCTTAACATTGTCGGATATACTAACGACATCTCAAAAACGAGTGTAGGGATGTTTCCTTGCTAGAGATATATTTTATGAAGATATGTTCTCATATATTTAGGAACCTGTCAACGGAAAATTTCTACCTATCAGGTTGCAATAGAGCGAAAGGCGAAGCCTGAGGTCTGAACACATGAAAGTTTTTTCAGCGCTACTTTCTACACTCGGCGGTTAAGCGCCTCGCCTAAAGCAGCTGCTTCTGAAAAAATTTTGCGTTCAGACGTTGATTGTTTTTGTTGGTGAAAAGTTTTCCATCGAACATAATATAATTAATATGTTTTTATTTAATTACTATATCTCAAGTAGAAAAAAATGGTTTTCTTGAAAAAGGACTGAGCGAAGCGAAGAACTTTTGAAACCGTTATCTACGTTAAAAAAGAAAGGAATGATTACAATAGCAAAGCAGAAAAAACCTACTATATAAAGGTATAAAGGTGATGTTACAGGCGAAATAGTAGGTCTGATTGAGTATACAGCCAGAGGATTTATTTTTCTGGCATGGCTGGGAAAGTGTTCCTCTGGAAACAAAGATTGATTTCTGAGAGATATACTCGAATAAAGCCAGCAGTATTTTACAAAGTTGATTCTATCCCTCTCGCCCGGCGGGTGAATGTAATAAGCATTCTTCCTTTGTGACGAATGAGGGTGTGTCACAAATGAACATGGGACAAGACAAAAATATAGATGAGGGTCTAAAATGTCCCTCCATCTCCCAGAAGCATCTACGCCAACAGAAGCCCCAACAGTATTCACTCACTCACAATTCGGTGAGTTGAGAACTGTTGAAATCTCAGGGGAACCATGGTTTGTAGGAAAAGATGTGGCTACTGCGTTGGGGTATTTAGATACTTTTGGGGCTTTGAAAAAGCACGTAGATGCAGCAGATAAGCAAAACTGCCAAAACGACAGTTTTGATACGCCAAGAGGAATGACAATAATCAACGAATCCGGGCTATACGCCCTCATCCTCAGTAGTAAGCTCCCATCAGCAAAAGAGTTCAAGCACTGGGTTACCACCAACCATCAGAAAGAGATCAGTTAATTCATCTGGCGAAGGAAAGCAAAATTTTGTCAGTCCTTGACAGTTATTCAATGCTAATACATAAATATTTTCTTAAATACGTATGTATTAATGTAGTTTTAAAATACGAAAAAAACCTTGACAGAATATCAGTTTTAGTGTTAATATCTGTTTTAAGCAAGTGCAAAAATCCTTTCTATAAATTTTGTTACATTTTTTGTTACACTTTATTCTAAGGTTTCATAAATGCAATAATAAGTTCATTTGCTCAATCGTTAAGGGGCCGTGAGGTCGCAGGTTCAAATCCTGTTGCCCCGACTGACATATGGTTAAATCGTTTGTAGTATATTTACAATGAATGATTCAGACGTATGTTCATTTCATTTCAAAAAAGCCAAATAAAGTTATAAGTAAAATGCAATGATAAGGAATAGTACACCCGGACCGGAGCACAGAGAACTGCTGGTTGCTGAGAAGCAGTGGAAGGAAATTGTGGAACTCGCCTTTGAGCAGCTGCCTGAAATTATACAAGAGTAGGTGCAGACGGTTTCCACCGTTATATGGAGAGGATATAAGAATACCGGATATCCGGAGATTCCGTATCCCATGAGTGTATGACATTGTTCATAAATAAGAGTGGTACCGCGTAAGATGATAATATCTTTCGTCTCTTGCAGATAAGTCTGTGGAGATGGAAGATTTTTTTATGTCTTTTTACAGTCAATCCCCACAGTCCAAACATAATATTTACATAACGGAGGAAGAAAAAATGATGAATCCAAGCAAATATCAGAGACAGTATTTTATGCCGCCTGTTAAATGCATGAAATGGGCAGAAAAAGAATATGTGGACAAAGCACCTATCTGGTGTTCTGTAGACCTTCGTGACGGTAATCAGGCACTGGTGATTCCGATGAGTCTGGAACAGAAAATTGAATTCTTTAAACTTCTTGTAAAAATCGGTTTTAAAGAAATTGAAGTAGGTTTCCCGGCTGCTTCTGAAACAGAATATGAATTTCTGCGTACCCTGATCGAGCAGAATCTGATCCCACAGGATGTAACTATTCAGGTTCTGACTCAGGCCAGAGAGCATATCATCCGCAAAACTTTTGAAGCTGTCAAAGGCGCACCGAAGGCAATTGTACATGTGTACAATTCCACCTCTGTAGCTCAGAGAGAACAGGTATTTAAGAAATCCAAAGAAGAAATCTTAAAGATTGCAGTGGATGGTGCCGCATTATTAAAGAAACTGGCTGATGAAACAGAAGGAAATTTCCAGTTTGAGTACAGCCCTGAAAGCTTTACAGGCACAGAACCGGAATACGCTCTGGAAGTATGCAATGCAGTTCTTGATGTATGGCAGCCTACAGCAGATAACAAATGCATCATCAATCTGCCTGTAACTGTACAGCATTCCATGCCGCATGTATATGCAAGCCAGGTAGAATATATGTGTGAAAATCTGAAATACCGCGAGAATGTAATCGTATCTCTCCATCCGCACAATGACAGAGGATGCGGTGTTGCAGATTCTGAAATGGGATTACTTGCAGGTGCAGACAGAATCGAGGGTACTCTGTTTGGAAACGGTGAGCGTACCGGAAATGTAGATATTGTTACACTTGGTATGAATATGTATTCTCAGGGTGTAGATCCAAAACTTGACTTCTCTGATATGCCGCATATCTGTGAAATATATGAAGAATGTACCGGAATGAAAGTAGGCGAAAGAAGTCCGTACAGTGGTGCACTTGTATTTGCCGCATTTTCCGGCTCTCATCAGGATGCAATTGCCAAGGGTATGCACTGGAGAGATGACAAGGACCCGGATCACTGGAATGTTCCGTATCTTCCGATCGATCCGACAGATGTGGGAAGAAATTATGACGCAGATGTTATCCGCATCAACAGCCAGTCCGGCAAAGGCGGCGTAGGATATATTCTTGAGACCAAATTCGGTCTTAACCTTCCTCCGAAAATGCGTGAGGCAATGGGATATGCCACAAAAGCTGTTTCAGACCACAAACATAAAGAACTTCATCCTGACGAAATTTTCAATCTGTTTAAACAGACCTTTGAGAATATCACAGAACCGTACAGTATCAATGAAGTACATTTCCAGCAGAAAGATGGTGGTATTGTAACAAAAGTTACCTCTACTTTCCGCGGAAAGACAATCACTACAGAGGCATCCGGTAACGGACGTCTTGATGCAGTCAGCAATGCACTGAAGAAGGCATATGAGCTGAAATATTCCCTGGAAACATATCAGGAGCATGCGCTGGAGCGCAGTTCAAGTTCCAAAGCTATTGCTTATGTCGGTATCAAAAAGCCGGATGGAACCCTTGCCTGGGGTGCAGGCGTAGACGCGGATATCATTCGCGCATCTATTGATGCACTTGTAACAGCAATCAATAACCGTTAGATTGTTCCGACACGCCCGATTTTTTCCTGCTGTATTTTGGCTTCTGCAGGTCAGGCTAATATCCGCTTGGCAGGGAATAATATAGTTTACATAAAATATCAAGAATCAGATACCGGTCAGATTGTCCAGAGGACTTCCTGACCGGTATCTTTTTGTATTTATAAAAATACAAAAAAGTCTTAATGTACGCGATAAAGTACAATAAAGAAGCAAACTCCGGCGAAAAGCTATCAGAATTGTATTTAATTAAAATCATAAGGGAAATTAATTGACATAACACTCAGGTTTACGTATACTGACAGCGTGGACAGAAAAGTGTCCTAAATAAGTACAATTTACATTTTATTATCTCACTCCAGACTAGTGAGAGATGCGCGGAAATATTTTAGAGAAAGAGGTAAAAGAATGAAAAATTTCGAACAGTGGAATGGCTTTAAGGGCAACCGTTGGAAAGAAAAAATCGATGTACGTAACTTTATTGGAATGAACTATACACCATATGACGGTGATGCTTCTTTCCTGGAAGGACCTACAGAAGCTACAAACAAACTGTGGGGCAAGCTCCAGGCACTTCAGAAAGAAGAACGTGCCAAAGGCGGAGTTCTTGATATGGAGACAGAGGTAGTTACATCTCTGACAGCATATGGTCCCGGATATATTGATGAAGAAACAAAAGACCTTGAAAAAGTTGTTGGTCTTCAGACAGATAAACCTCTGAAACGTGCTTTCATGCCATACGGCGGTATCAAAATGGCAGAGCAGGCTTGTGAAACTTACGGATATAAAGTAAGTGACAAGATCAAAGATGTTTTCCACAACTATGAATTTAAAACTCACAACCAGGGTGTATTTGATATCTACACACCTGAGATGAAAGTAGCACGTCACAACAAGATCCTTACAGGTCTTCCGGATACTTACGGACGTGGACGTATCGTTGGCGACTACAGACGTGTGGCTCTGTACGGAATTGACGCTCTGATCGAAGGAAAACAGAAAGACTTCGCAGCATGCGACCGTCAGGGTATGAGACGTTATGACTTCCAGCTTCGTGAAGAGATCGCTGATCAGATCCGTGCTCTGAAAGGCATGAAAGTTATGGCTGAATCTTATGGATATGATATCTCCAAACCGGCCAAAGATGCAAGAGAAGCTTTCCAGTGGCTGTACTTCGGATATCTTGCAGCCATCAAAACTCAGAACGGTGCTGCAATGAGTGTCGGACGTATTTCCACATTCCTTGATATTTATATTGAAAGAGATCTTCAGAACGGAACTCTTACAGAGAAAGAAGCTCAGGAGCTTGTTGACCACATGGTAATGAAATTCCGTATGGTTAAATTTGCACGTATCCCTTCTTACAATCAGTTATTCTCCGGTGACCCGGTATGGGCAACTCTGGAAGTAGCAGGTATGGGTCAGGACGGACGTTCCATGGTAACAAAGAACGACTATCGTTTCCTGCACACACTGGAAGATATGGGACCGGCTCCGGAACCAAACCTTACAGTACTTTATTCTTCAAGACTGCCTGAGAACTTCAAGAAATATGCTGCAAATATTTCTGTTACAACAAGTTCTGTTCAGTATGAGAATGATGATGTTATGCGTCCGGTATGGGGAGATGACTACAGCATCTGCTGCTGTGTATCTGCTACAGAGACAGGTAAAGAGATGCAGTTCTTCGGCGCTCGTGCAAACCTTGCAAAATGCCTTCTTTACGCGATCAACGGCGGTGTTGATGAGAAGACAAAACAGCAGGTAGGACCGAACTATCAGCCGATCACTTCTGAATATCTTGACTATGATGAAGTAATCGCAAAATATGACAAAATGATGGACTGGCTGGCTCATCTGTATGTCGGAACACTGAACATGATCCACTACATGCATGACAAATACTACTATGAAGCAGCAGAGATGGCTCTGATCGATACAAAGGTTGAGCGTTCTTTCGCAACAGGTATCGCAGGATTCTCTCATGTAGTAGACTCCCTGTCCGCTATTAAATATGCAAAAGTTAAAGCTATCCGCGATGAAGACGGCATTACAACAGATTTCCAGGTTGAGGGTGACTTCCCACGTTATGGTAATGATGATGACAGAGCAGACGAAATCGCAACGACTCTTCTGTCTACATTCCTTGAAAAACTGAAACACATCCATACTTACCGTGATTCCAAGCCAACCACATCCATCCTTACTATTACTTCCAACGTTGTTTATGGTAAGGCTACAGGATCTCTTCCAGATGGAAGAAAAGCAGGTGAACCTCTTGCACCTGGTGCAAATCCATCTTACGGTGCAGAGCAGAACGGTCTTCTTGCTTCCCTGAACTCTGTTGCCAAGCTTGACTATGAAGATGCTCTCGACGGTATCTCAAATACTCAGACAATCAATCCTGATGCTCTGGGACACAGCGATGACGAGCGTTCAGAGAATCTGGTACATGTACTTGACGGATACTTTGATCAGGGTGCTCATCACCTCAATGTAAACGTATTTGGTAAAGAGAAACTGATCGACGCTATGGAACATCCGGAAAAAGAAGAATATGCAAACTTCACAATCCGTGTATCCGGATATGCTGTTAAGTTCATCGACCTTACAAGAGAGCAGCAGTTAGACGTTATTGCCAGAACCTGCCACGACAGAATGTAATTAATGGATGATGATATAATGGATAATAAACAGGTAAAAGGCTATGTTCATTCTTTAGAAAGTTTCGGGTCCGTTGACGGACCCGGAGTAAGATATGTGATTTTTTTAAGCGGCTGTGCCATGAGATGTCAGTTCTGTCATAATCCGGATACCTGGAAGATGAAGCAGGGAGAGCTTTATACGGCAGATGAGCTTCTTAAGAAAGCTTTACGTTATAAGGGCTACTGGGGCAGCAAAGGCGGCATCACTGTAAGCGGTGGTGAGCCATTGCTTCAGATGGATTTTCTTACAGAATTTTTTAAGAAGGCAAAGACAGAGGGTGTGCATACGACTCTTGATACCAGTGGAAATCCCTTCACTGATCAGGAACCATGGCATTCCGGGTGGCTGGAGCTTATGAAGTATACAGATCTTGTAATGCTTGATATCAAGCAGATTGACGAGCAGGAGCATATTAAGCTTACCGGTCATTCCAATAAGAATATTCTTGCGATGGCGCAGGAACTTTCTGATATGAAAAAACCTGTATGGATCCGTCATGTGCTTGTGCCGGGCGGAAGTGATAAGGATGAATATCTGCACCGGTTAGCTGATTTTATCCATACTCTTTCCAATGTGGAGAGAGTGGAGGTGCTCCCTTATCATACGCTTGGTAAGTTTAAATGGGAGAATCTGGGGCTTTCTTATCCACTGGAGGGGGTTAATCCTCCGACGCAGGAAAGGATTGATAATGCCCGGAAGATTCTTGAAGCTATCTGAGTAAAAATATATAGCTGTCATATCCTCTTTTTGGGGGTATGGCAGCTTTGTTTTTGGTTTAAAAAGGGGACGCGAAGCAGGCGTATAGTTGTACCGGATACGGTTTCGGCATCTAAGAGATTCTAAGCCCTCGAAAATCCGCTAAAAGCATGAGACGAAAAGTCCGGAATTACTCGCTGTCGCTCAGACAAGGGACTTTTCGTCTCATAACGCAGATTTCCGAGGACTAAGAATCTCTAAGATGCCTGCAAATGCATCCGGTACAACTATACGCCTGCTTCGCTGGTTTTGGTTAAGATATAATACAAGGTGGAGTGTGAATTATAAGAAGGACTTTGTTTATATAAAAATGAATTGAGACGTGAAATATATCCCCCGGGAGGGCTTGTTGGAGAGGGGAGGGATTTGATATAATTTGGGTCATATATGATTATAAATTGCATGCATGGAGGTTGGCATAAGGTGAAGGATTTATTATCGGAGATTGAGAGTTACTGGACTACCCGGGCTGAGGGGTATTCTGAAGTTAATCATAAGGAATTGAATGGGATGCAGAAGGGGGCATGGCTTGAGGTGTTGAAAGGGCAGTTCCCGGAGAAAGTGAAGGATGAGATTAAGATTTTGGATATCGGAACAGGACCTGGATTTTTTCCTGTTATTCTGGCTGAGGCGGGATATAAGGTGACTGCTGTTGATTATACGCAGGAGATGTTGGATACCGCGAAGAGGAATGCCGGTAATCTTTGTGAGCGGATTTCTTTTTATAAGATGGATGCTCAGAATCTGGAATTTGAGGATGATGTGTTTGATGTTGTGATCAGCAGGAATCTGACATGGAATCTGAAGGATCCTAAGAGAGCTTATGAAGAGTGGTGTCGTGTACTGAAACCGGGCGGAAAGCTTCTTAATTTCGATGCAAACTGGTACGGTTATCTTTATGATGAGGAGAAACGCCTGTCTTATGAGGAAGACCGAAAGAGTGTGGAGAGTGAGCATCTGGATGATCATTACCTCTGTACGGATATTGACAGAATGGAGAAGATTGCACTGCAGATGCCTCTTTCTTCTATTAACAGACCGTCCTGGGACAGGAAGTTTCTGAAGGAGAACGGGTTTGAATCTGTGGCAGTGGATACCGGAATCTGGCAGCGGGTGTGGAGTCAGGAAGAGAAGCTGAATTATCATTCTACGCCGATGTTTATGATCAGCGCTGTGAAGGAAGAGAAAAACGTCTGGTCCGAGAATGATGGAATGGGTGATTCTGATAGCGGATATGACAGGAAAAGAGATTTGGAGGATGCCATGCTGTGTGCTGCTCCGGGTATGAAAAAGAGTGGATTTCTGAGACTGGGCGGAGGTGAGTTTTCGCTTCCTTATACAGTAATCTGCGGTTCTCATCCCGGAAAGACAGTTCTGATCACCGCTGCGGTCCATGGAGGAGAATATGTGGGAATCCAGGCTGCTGTTGAGCTTGCGGATAAGCTGAAACCGGAGAAAATCCATGGAAGAGTGATTTTGGTCAAGACTGTGTGCAGGAAGGAATTTGAGGAGAGGAGCGGCAGTGTCTGCCCGGAGGATGAGAAGAATCTGAATCGTGTATTTCCGGGAAATCCGAATGGAACCAGGATGGACCGTCTGGCGTATGAGGTGGTTCAGAAGCTTCACAGTGCAGCAGATTATTATATTGATCTTCACAGCGGGGATGATTATGAGCAGCTTACGCCTTATATTTACTATGCCGGATGTGCAGATGAAGATGTGGTTCAGATGTCAAGGAAGATGGCAGAGCAGGCAGATGTTCCCTATATGGTAAAGTCTAATGTGGCATCCGGTGGTTCTTACAATTATGCTGCCGCATGTGGCATTCCCAGTGTTCTGATCGAACGTGGCCAGATGGGAGGCTGGAGTCCGGAGGAGGTTCATTCTACAAGAAAAGATGTGCGTAATATTCTGTGTGCGCTGGGTGTTTACGATGGCATGAGAAGTTACAGTAATTATTATCCCATGGAAATTGAAGATGTGCGTTATCAGTCTGCCAGTGTATCCGGGCTGTGGTATCCTGCCAAAAAACCGGGAGATATCATTAAGGTTGGAGAGTATCTTGGCTGTGTTAAGGATTATGAGGGAAATATTCTGGAGACAAGTTTATCCGATTTAAATGGAGTGATTCTATATCAGGCGGGAAGTCTTCAGGTTATTAAGGATGGTCCGATGATCGCATATGGAAGTTTCAGCAGAAGAAAGGATGAACGCAAGGAAAAGATCACAAATTACTGGGCGAAAAGAAGCGACAGTTTTATGGAACAGAGAAGAGCTGAGCTTCACAGTGATATGGCTGATAAATGGCTGAAAGAGATCGGGACTTTTCTTCCTGATGGAAAATTAAGGATTCTGGATGTGGGATGCGGTGCAGGCTTCTTTTCCATTCTTTTAGCAAAACTGGGACATGAAGTTACAGGAATCGATCTGACACCGGATATGATCATTCATTCCAGGGAACTGGCAAAAGAAGAGAATGCCTCCTGTACGTTTGAAGTAATGGATGCGGAAAATCCGGATTTTCCTGATGGTACCTTTGATGTGATCGTATCCAGAAATCTTACCTGGACACTTCCGGATGCAGCAAGAGCATATAAAGAATGGATTCGTGTGCTGAAAACGGGAGGAATCCTGATCAACGCAGATGCCAATTATGGTGCAGATGATTTCTCAGATACTGCTGATCTGCCTGCCAATCATGCTCATTTTACAGTAGGCGATGCCATGATGCAGGAATGCGAGGAAATTAAACGCCAGCTTCCTATCAGTTCCTACGTACGCCCTGCCTGGGATCTGGAGACACTGGGAAAACTGGGTATCAACAGATTCTCCATTGATCTGGGTATCAGCAGCAGAATTTATACAAAGAAAGATGAGTTTTATAATCCAACCCCTATGTTCCTGATCTGCGGCGAAAAAAATAAATGTAATAATTGAGAAAAATGAAGCATATATTAAAGGGAGATTTCATTGATGGAGCCTTCCTTTTTTCTTTTTTGCAAGCTAAAATGTTACAAAAATATGAAAAAAGCTTGACAAAATCAATTATATTAAATATAATTTTCTTATAAGTTACAGAAATGTTACAACCATAAAAACCTGTAATTAAAAAAACTCAAGGAATGATAAGTATGAAAGTTCAGAAAAAAGAGTCAAAACAGTCCGGCAATCCGGCGCGGAGTCTGATACTGGTTACAGTGTGTACCTGTACGGCGATTGCGTTTGCAGCAGGCGGCAGAATAGCAGATTTTAATGGAAAAAACAAAGTATATGCAGCTTCTGAAAATAGGGAGAAAACTTTTTCCTCTGATGCTGATGAAACAGATGTACTGCCAACAGGAATTGCAGGAGTAGTATCCGGAATGAATGATACAGCTTCTCCCAAAAAATCAGTCACACGTATCGGAACTTCCTGTGAACAGGTAATGGTCGGTCAGAGAATCAAGGTTATTGAAGATAATATGGCAGAATTCGATGTCAGCTCTTCTATGGAGAGCAGCATCAATGAATTGGATGCAAGGACAGCAGCTCTTGCAGAGAGTGCCCGGATGATGTCGGATGAGGACTATGATACATTGCTTCATATTGTAGAGGCTGAAGCAGGTACTGAGGATGTCAAGGGACGCATTCTGGTTGCCAATGTGATCATGAACCGTATAAAGAATAAGGAATTTCCCGATACAGTCACAGAAGTGGTATGGCAGAATACCAATGGTGTTCCGCAGTTTTCACCGACTTATGACGGACGTATCAATGAAGTAACTGTTACAGATGAGACAAGAGAAGCCGTCAGACAGGCTCTTGAAGGTGTGGATTATTCAGAAGGAGCACTGTTTTTTATCCAGAAATCTGAAGCTGAAAGCCAGAATGTCTCCTGGTTTGAGAAAGATCTGAAAAGGCTGTTTAAATACGGCGTACATGAATTTTATACCTATCCGGATTCAGCAGAAAGTTCCACAGGATCGTAATAAACGATACTCTTCATATAACTCATTTAACAGGATTGCGGTAATACTGCTTAAAATATGGACATATTCTTCGGGAACAAAAGAATATGTCCATATTTTTGATTTATAGTAATCGATCATAGATACTGTTCACTGGAAATATTCCGCGAGGTGTTTTTTGTGAGCGAAGGTCACAGAAAAACCAAGACATACTGTGCGAATTTATGCGATTAGCATAAATTCTGTGCATCGCGAAGCGTGTTGCTGTGAACAGAGTGAACAGTAATCAATCATAAAAAGATAGAAAAAGAGAAATAATTTAGGATAGTATTTTGCTAAAGTATATGCTATAATGTGCTCAATTGGCGAAATGAATAACTGTAACTGTTCAGCGGTTTATTATTACTGCCAATATACTGAACAGTTACGAATAACTTTGGAAAGGCAGGAAATATCATGCAGGTATTATACAAAAGCACAAGAGGAAAAGAAGAAACCGTAACAGCTTCTATGGCTATTTTAAAGGGGCTTTCTGAGGATGGCGGCTTATTTGTGCCGACAGAGATTCCGAAGCTGGATGTCCCAATGGATGAGCTGGCAAAGATGAGCTATCAGGAGACAGCATATGAAGTAATGAAATGTTTCCTTACTGATTTTACAGAAGAAGAATTAAAGAACTGCATCAACAATGCCTATGATGAAAAATTTGATACAAAAGAGATTGCACCGCTTCATGAAGCAGACGGAGCTTATTTCCTTGAGCTGTATCATGGTGCGACCATTGCGTTTAAGGATATGGCATTATCAATTCTTCCACATCTTATGACTACAGCTGCTAAGAAGAATCAGGTAAAAAATGAGATTGTTATTCTTACCGCTACTTCCGGAGATACAGGTAAAGCGGCAATGGCCGGATTTGCAGATGTTCCGGGAACCAAGATTATCGTTTTCTATCCGAAACATGGTGTAAGTCCTATCCAGGAGAAACAGATGGTAACTCAGAAAGGCAACAATACATATGTTGTGGGAATTACCGGAAACTTTGACGATGCACAGACTGCAGTAAAGAAAATGTTCAATGATAAGGAACTGGAAGCAGAACTTGATGCTGCAGGATATCAGTTCTCATCTGCGAACTCTATCAATATCGGACGTCTGGTACCGCAGATCGTTTATTATGTATATGCATATGCATCACTTGTACGTCAGGGCAAGATCAAAGACGGTCAGGAGATCAATGTGGTAGTACCTACCGGAAACTTTGGAAATATCCTGGCTGCTTATTATGCAAAACAGATGGGACTTCCGGTTCACAAACTTATCTGTGCCTCCAATGATAACAAGGTTCTGTATGATTTCTTCCGCACAGGAACTTATGACAGAAAGCGTGACTTTATCCTTACAACCTCACCGTCCATGGATATTCTGATCTCCAGCAATCTGGAACGTCTGATCTACCGTATCGCAGGCGGTGATGCAAAAAAATGTGCAGAGCTGATGCAGTCTCTTACTGCAGGCGGCGAGTATACCATCACAGAAGACATGAAGGCACAGCTTGCAGACTTCTATGGCAATTACTGTACAGAAGACGAAACAGCAAAAACAATCGCAGAAATCTTCAAAGACAGTCATTATGTGATAGATACCCATACTGCAGTTGCAGCAGGTGTTTATGACAAATATGTAAAAGATACCAATGATACCACACCAACTGTCATTGCATCCACAGCAAGCCCATATAAATTTACAAGAAGTGTAATGGAAGCACTTGGAGCAGATACAGACGGTAAGGATGATTTTGCACTGGCTGATGAACTGAGTGCGCTTTCCGGAGTGAAACTTCCACAGGCAGTTGAGACGATCCGCACAGCACCGGTGCTTCATAACCGGGTGGTAGATGCGCCGGATATGCCAAAGGCAGTAAAAGATATCCTTGGAATCCGATAATCGTTACTGTTCACTCCGCAATGGTATTTAGATAAATAAAGCATATTCCGGAGATTACTTGACATTTAAAAAGAAATGCCTTGAAAAATTTATGA